>CAZUYV010000249.1:0-2913 GCA_964624435.1 uncultured Micavibrio sp.
ATACGCGATACAAGAACCGTGCGGCGCAGCGCATGTCGAATGGCATCAGCATGGTACTGGTGATTGCCTTGTCGGCCTGTGTCGGATTCTGGATGGGAAAACAGTTCGGCATTGAAAATGTCAGCTCGCTGAAAACTCAAGTCACACAGCTCACGACCGAGCGTACGCAGCTTCAACAAAATGTCACCGAACTGCGCGCCGAAGCGCAGACCGCCAACACACGGTATGAGCAAATCAAAGCGGAATACGATGCCGTTCTTCCGGAAGGGCCGATGCAGGATTTAACGCGTCTTGTCCGCCAGCAAATCGATCAGGGCATGGCGCCGGAACGTTTGTCGTTTGTGATCAAATCCGCGCGTCCGCCGACAGATTGCACCGAGCCTGAAACCAAACGTTTCATTGTTTCAACGCCCAATTATGCAGGCCCCGACAGTACTGTTTCAGTGGCCGATGGTGCCGTGATCATCAATGGCAAGGGAACGTCTTCTACCAGCAAAGAAGGCAAGGCCGAGGCCTGGTTTGATCCGGGCAAGTCGGTTGCCGTAAGCTTTGCCGCCAATGGAACTTCGGAAACCAAGAATGGTACATTGCCTCTCCGCCATTCTATTGTCGTGGGCGGACGAGAATATCGGTTTACGATTGAAGAGGGCGCGAAATCGTTCGCCAAGGTCGTATTCGACTCTTGCGCCTATCCTTAAGGAGATTGCGGGGCGGGTTGTTTGAACAGCCCGTCAAGGTCTCCATCGAGGCGGATGAAATTTCCATCCATGTGTTCTGATTTAATATCAAAAAAGGATTGCAGCCCCTTGGTCATCGCCGGATCTATTTCGGCAGATCCGCGCATATCTAGTGCGTCTGGGTAGATCAGGAAATTGCCAGAGATTAATTTCTCACTGCCCCGTGTACCATCGAGCGTAAAGGGTAGCGGCCCCCCGGCAAAGCGGCGATCGGCCTGATAATTTGCGACCAAGCGGAACGGTTGATTTTTATTCAGGGCATCTGGAACATTGGTGTTGGCTTTTCGTTCGGCGGCGATACGTTTGAAGAACGCACCCATATTCTCGCCTTTCAATGTGATATCGAAACTATGACTGTCGCCCGACACGCTCATATCACTCGATAGTGCTACATCCTTCAGGCCTGCCATGGAAGAACGAAACATCATCGTGCTCGCCGTTGTGGAAAGGTCCGTCACCAGTGAAATATCCTGCATGGGAACTTTGAAGAGTTCAGCACCACCGGCATTGAGTTGTGATTGCAGGGCAAGGGCTTGTTTTCCGGCATCCAATGCAATCCAGCCATTGAATCGCGTAATCATAAGCGGACCAAAATGCATTTTTCCATCGACGATGTCTGCATTCAGGTCAAGTTGTCCATCTTTGTTTACAATGCCTGACCATTTGCTATCGAAGCCGAGTTGGTACTGGTTGGCAACAATGCTGGCGTTGATTTTTTGTTCGCCCGATTCATCCGGCGGATCGATAGTGGCGTTGAGGATGAACCGTAAATCGCCGACGGGCGTCTTCACATCGATCACAGCGTTATCAAGGGCAAGTCGATAATCGGAGGGTTCAAGCAGACTTACCAATGATTTTTGCAAGACGGTTTTGATGTCGCTTGCATCACGGCTAAGGGATAGGCCGGAAATTTTTACCTCATCAACCTTGCCGCCGAATAGAAAGGTTGGCCATGTAAGGCCGACGTCGAGCCGGCCGATTTTATCAAAACCATAGCTATCAAGGGTCACTGATTGTGCGCTTAAACCGCCGGCCGAGTAAGACAACTCGCCAATTTTAACCTGCTCAAAACCTGCTGCATTCAGGAGCGTGGTGATCCGGCTAATGCTTGTTGCCGGGATGTTGATGAGGAAACTCAGAAAGAAAAAGAGGGCAAGAATTCCCCCGGCAAAAGCGAGGGCCTTAGCGTGTGAAAGGCTTTGAATGGAGGCCAGCGGGTTTGTCATGGGTAGGTGCGATTAAATATCGATGTCCTGTACGAATTCTGCATTTTCCTGAATGAATTGGAAACGCGCATCCGCGTTCTTGCCCATCAGGCGGTCGATCAGATCATCAACTTCGGCTGTGTCGAAATTATTGTTTTTTTCAGGCAGCATTTCTTCGGTGATACCAAGGGCCGCCATGGCGTGCGGCAAGGTGACACGAAGAAGCGTCCGGCTTGCGGGGTTCATAGTGGTTTCTTTTAGCTGTGCCGCCGGCATCTCACCCAGACCCTTGAAGCGGGAGATATCAACCTTCTTTTTGTCCTTAAAGGTCGTCGTCATCAACACTTCTTTATGCGCATCGTCCTGTGCATATTCGGACAGGTTGCCCGCAGTCAGGCGGTAAAGCGGCGGCTGGGCAAGATAGAGATGGCCTTGTTCGATCAACGGTTTCATCTGAGTGTAGAAGAAGGTGACGAGCAGGGAGGCAATGTGCGCCCCGTCCACGTCCGCATCCGTCATGATGATAACGCGTTCATAGCGTAGTTTGTTGAGGTCAAAATCTTTTCCGGCACCGCATCCAAGGGCCAGAATCAAATCTTGAATCTCTTGATTCTGGCGGATTTTGTCGGCGGTGGCCGACACCACGTTCAGGATTTTACCGCGCAGAGGTAAGATAGCCTGCGTTTCGCGGGAACGACCCTGTTTGGCGGAGCCGCCCGCAGAATCCCCCTCAACGAGGAATAGTTCAGTATCTTCGGCATTGGTGCGCGAGCAGTCGGCCAGTTTACCGGGCAGGCGCAATTTCCGCGTTGCGGATTTACGCGCCATGTCCTTGTCGTTTTTCTTGCGCTGGCGTTCTTCTGCCTTGTCGATGATGCTCTCAAGCAGTAGCTTTGACGCAGCGGGGTCCGCGGTCAGCCAGTGATCGAAATAATCTTTAATGGCGGTATCGACCCATTTCGTGGCCTCGA
>CAZUYV010000250.1:0-2906 GCA_964624435.1 uncultured Micavibrio sp.
CTTACGCACGTGCCGATGGCCCTTCCCTCAAAAGATGCAGGTTATGCTACGACGGAAAACTTAATGTTGACCGCGCTTCTTTAGCGCCTTTTGACGAAGGATTTCTGATGTACCATAAAGTTCTGGAGGGGGCTCTGGCTTCCTCCCATATCTCTACCCCACAAAAAATAGATGACCTCGATCAGTTCGTCCGCGATACCGCGCCGCGTTTTCCGGTGGCTGTTTTGCGTCCTGACGCCCTGACCGCGAAGGCGACGGAGTTCACGAAGCATTTCCCGGGCGACGTTATGTATGCCGTCAAATGCAACCCGGATGAACGGGTGCTCAAAGCCCTCATCGCCGGCGGCGTGAAGAATTTCGATTGCGCTTCGATTGGTGAGGTCAAGCTGATCCGCCGCCTGATGCCCGAGGCCACCATCTATTTCATGCACCCGGTGAAATCCCGCGAGTCTATCCTTGAGGCGTATGAGGATTATGACGTCACGATTTTTGTGCTGGATTCCGAAGCTGAGTTGAACAAGATCGTCGACACACTGGGCGATGCAGAAGATTTGACCCTGTTCGTCCGCATGGCGGTGCCAAAACAAAAGGTCGCCGTTGATTTCTCCGCCAAGTTTGGCGCTGCCCCGATTGTTGCAACGGAACTGCTCAAAAAAGCCCGTGCGCATGCCATGAAACTCGGCGTGTCGTTCCACATTGGCACGCACTGCCTGCAGACGGAATCTTACGAGAAGGCTGTGCAGGCCGCCGTGGATGTGATCAATAGCAGCGGTGTTGACGTTGATATGCTCGATGTCGGTGGTGGTTTCCCGGCCAACCTGACGCCGGACAATCCTCCGCCTCCCATCACGGATTATTTTGCCGCGATTAGCAACACGCTGGCCAAGAACAACCGCACTGATCTGCAATTGCTATGCGAGCCGGGCCGCGGTCTTGTCTCTATCGGTGGCGCGCTGGTCGTGCGTGTGGAATTGCGCAAGGGTGACCTGCTGTACCTCAATGATGGCACCTATGGTGGTATCTTCGAAGGCGGCCCTTGTGCCGATCTTCCATACCCTGCGCACATGGTTCGTGCCAATGGGCGCGCCTATTCAGGCACGATGGCGGGCTTCCGCCTGGCAGGTCCCACTTGCGACTCTGTCGATATGATGAAGGGCCCGTTTATGTTGCCAGACGATATCGATGAAGGTGACTGGATCGTGCTCGATCAATTGGGCGCGTATGGCGAAGTCAGCCGCACTAACTTTAACGGATTCGATCAAGTAATCCGAGTTGAACAGGGAGCAAAAAAACAAGCCAAACGCAGCCGCAAGGCTGCATAAAGGGAGAGTAAAAAGACACTTCAAAACCCGCCTTCTTGGCGGGTTTTTTTAACCCTTCATGTAATCACGGAGCAGGTCTTCGCTTTCAATCCATTTGGCAATATGCGGGGGGATAGCAGGCGTCTCGCCTTCATATCCGATAGCGCGGAGCAGTTTGTCGGTTGGCACAGTCGCCTTTTTCTTCTTGTCGTAGAACGCGCCCTTGACGATGGCGATGGCGGCGATCTCCCCCGCCTTCTTACCCTTTACGATGACAAAGCGCTGTTCCATATAGGCCCATTTTTCATCCCAGCAGACGATGCGTGTTTGCAGATCATAGGCGCGGAACGGTTCCAGTTGCACGCGGTAACGGATATTGCCGGAGGCAATGACAGGGATTTGCCCGGCGCGGATAACCTTTTTAAAGATACCGGTGCGGACAACGAAATCGGTGCGCCCGATATCCATGATGGTGAGGTATCGGCCGTTATTCATATGCATGTTGAGGTCGAGATCGTTTGGCAGGACGTGGAAGCGCAGCGTGGTCGTGTCCAGAACACTTGCCAAAGTGCTCCGAAAGAACGAAGCGATCAAATGCCAGAAAAAACGAAAATAAAGATTCATGGATTGGTTCCTTGTCTGCCTATCCTAGCAAAAACCCGCCTTCACGGGGCGGGTTTTTATTACACATAGTGTAAATTCATTATTCAGCGGCGATGGTGCCTTTGTCGTCGTCCGGTGTTCCGCCGATCTTCTTGCCATAGGTGCCGGTAAAGATACCTTCGGAAAAGACTTCTTCCCATGTACCGCCTGTCGAGGCGCGGGAATATTCCGTCGCGCGGTTTTCGAAGAAGTTGGTGTGCTCTGCACCGTTCAACATTTCATCCATCCATGGCAGCGGGTTTTTCTCGATAAAGAAAATAGGTTCCAGTTGCAATTGTTGCAGGCGGCGGTCGCCGATATAACGGATATAATTTTTCACTTCCTGTGGTGTCAGGCCCTGAATTTCACCGGCTTCGAAGGCGAGGTCGATAAACGCATCTTCAAATCCAACGATGGTTCTGCAGCAATCGGTGATTTCGTTCTTCAGCTCATCATCCCAGATATCCTGGTTCTCGTTGATGAAGGAATTGAAGAGTTTGATCATCGACAGGCAGTGCAATGTTTCATCACGCACCGACCATGTAACAATCTGGCCCATACCCTTCATTTTGTTGAAGCGTGGGAAGTTCATCAGGATCGCAAAGGATGCGAATAATTGCAGGCCTTCGGTGAACGCGCCAAACATCGCCATCGTCTTGGCAATATCACGGCGGGATTTCATCGATACGTTCTGCATATAATCGAACTTGTCGCGCATTTCCTTGTATTGCAGGAACGCGGAGTACTCGACTTCCGGCATCCCGATCGTATCGAGCAAGTGTGAATAGGCGGCAATGTGAACAGTTTCAATGTTGGAGAAGGCCGAGAGCATCATGGTCACTTCAACCGGGCCAAACACTTGGGAGTAGTGTTTCATATAACAATTGTTTACTTCCACGTCTGATTGTGTGAAGAAACGGAAAATCTGCGTCATCAGATTGCGTTCGGAATCTGTAAGGTTCT
>CAZUYV010000251.1:0-2898 GCA_964624435.1 uncultured Micavibrio sp.
GATATGGGCGATAATCGCGAAATTGCGGATGTGTTCCAACGGCTTGGTTTTAGAGCTGCTCATAGCCCATAGGGGATAGCGATAAACAGCCCGTTAAGCAAGGGGGATTAGGGGCTTAACCCAGGCCCACATTGTTGAATTGCATGCCCGGGCGGACCTGCGGCACGTAGGCCATATCGCGCTCCTTGGATGGGTCTTTGTAGCCGTCCAGACGCTCGCCCGAGAAGTTGGCGCTGGCGACATCGCGGATGGCGTTTCTGTCATCCAGATTGAGTGCGGCGGTCCTGTTCGGATCGGCAGGGGTTTCGAAGCTTACTCTCGGGTCTTCGCCGTTAATAATCTTTTCCTGAATTTTATCGAAGCCATTCGATACGGTTTGAACGTCACCCATGACATTGTTAAATTTGTCAGCCATGATCGGGCCCCATTTCATACCGAACTGGGCAAAATCTTTAAACAAAAACTGCATGAAACCAGCGATCGGGCCCAGCAGATTCTGAATGCTTTGCAGGGAGTTTTCATCAAGGCCAAGGCCTTTCAGTTTCCCTTGCAGATCCGTCATGCCATCTTTTACTGATTTGCGGCCTGTGATGGTATCGCCCAAGAAGCCCATGAAGGCTCCCATGGTTTCTTGTTTATATTCAGCGGCCGGATCGATACCAGCTTCAGCAGCAACACCCAGAAACTCTTGTCTGGCCGTTGCATCATTTGGGTCTTTGGAAGCCTTCATCGCTGATTTCATAAAGCGGCCCGCGTAATCCATGCCGAACTCATCCGTACCAACGGCATTCAGCATCTGCACGGCAAGGCCGCGTTTCATCGGATCATCCAGCATGGCTTTCAGGTCTGCTGAATTAACAGCGCCATCGCCTGTCATCAGGCTCTGAAATCCTTCAAGGCCTTTTTGACCTTCGTTCTGCAATACTTTGGCAATGCCATCTTTCAGATCGGGATGAGCGCTGACTGTGTCGACGAATTCTTTGAGTTTCGGATCGCCTGCAACGATGGCGGCGAGGGTGGTATCGACAGGAGCAGCTTTAATTGTCGCATCAACATCAATGTTAGAAAGAGCATTGTGACCTGTCAGTGTCTTACCCCAACTGGCCCAGGAACTTTGTTCGAGAACGGCCTTGTTGGCATCGACAAACGTTTTCGCAAAGGCTGCTTCGTTAAAAGCGGCTTTGGGAGGCGTTGCTGTCGGTTGTATTACTATGCCAGCCATGTTTTGAACCCTTATTTATCTTACGCCCTTATTCTACTGAATCAGGTCGTTCGAATACAAATTTACGCGTTAATAGTTTGTTTTTATTGGTAAAAATGAAAAAGCCGGGTTTCCCCGGCTTTTTGAATTCTTAGGAAGCCACCAGATCCATTCCTCTGAACTTCGCGGCAGGAATGTTGGCATTGTCGGCAACATATTTCGGCGTCGTGTTGTCGTTGTTGGCCGCATTGAATTCCGAAGAAATCTCCGGTTCTTCATCTTCGCCCCAGAAGTAGTTCACGGCATCAACGCCTTTCGAGAAGACATACTCGCCGCCTTCCCAGGCATAGTCCGCTGCCGTGCTGACAACACCGCTGGCAACAACACCGCCAACCAGACCGCCGACTGCGCCGCCAACAACCGTTCCTACGACAGGAACGATCGAGCCTGCGGTGGCACCCAGCGTGGCGCCGACTGTTGCGCCGGCTGCGAAGCCTGCGTAGCCTGCGACATCAACAACAGCCGATTGAGCAGCATTCTCATAGTCACCTTCAGCGGCTTTCAGGTAAGCATGTTTCAATGGGATGACTTCTGTCGCTAAATCCTGAGCTTGAGCTTCAGTTGCTCCAAGTGTTTTGCTGCCTACATACAAGCCTGTACCGATAACAAGAGCGCCGATGGCATTCCTTTTAAAGCCGCTCATGAGCGTGCCTTTCAACCAGCTGGTTTTGGCCACATCATCAACACTGCTTGCAAGAATGCTTGGGCTCTTTTTTACGTCATCCAAACCACTCTCAACTTTTTTCAGCTCATCAGCTGTGAACGAGCGGGTTGTATCAGCCGTTTTAATGGTTTTGTCAGGTGTGGCAGTAGGGTCAACAGGATTAACAGTGTTCTTGCCTTTAAACTTATTAGCTACGACTAAGCCAGCGACGGTTGTCGCAGCAACAGCGGTGAAACCAAGTACTTCTTTATTTTCTGAAACCACGTTAGCTGTTGCATCAACAGTTTGATCGACACCATTTACAACTGTATTACCAAGGTTATTCAGATTCTGCTTCTGCTCGTCCGTTCTGCCCGGCGTCAGGTTGTTCGTTTTTGAATCCAGATAGTTTTCCTGACCTTTGATGAAGTTGCTGAGTGTTTTTGCCAGTTCTGTAAAGCCGAGCATCTGGAGGAAGCTCGAGGCGAGACCGGCAAAATACATCATCGTATTGCGGCCTTTGAATTCAGAATCGAGCTGACCAGCGCGGGCTTCGGTCAGTTCTTTGACTTCCATCGAGCCTTGGCCGATTTCCGTGCTCTTGTCTTTGACGTAGGCGCCAATGCCTAAGTTGGCTGCGTCGTCTGCGACAACAACGGCAGTACCGATGCCGAGGCCCCAGAGCGCTTTCTTAACACCCCAGCCCATAACACCGCCTGCTACGCTAAACAGTGAGCCCAGTCTTCCCATGTTATTCCAAGCAGCCATCTTACTTCTCCTCCACCCCGTATTTTGTCTATAGTCTGACGGGATTACGTTAATTATGCCCTAAGATAGCAAATCCGAGGGACGCGTCGCAAATGAGGCTGGATTATTGTTGTATTTCAAATGATTAGTCCGTTTTGCCGGTTTGAGGGATTCTCTGTATCTCGATTCCCGGCGCGTCCATGACCCTTATGAAAAAAAAAAAAAAAATGCGCCCGAAGGCGCAAAT
>CAZUYV010000252.1:0-2877 GCA_964624435.1 uncultured Micavibrio sp.
GGTAGTCTTTTAGACGCTTTGTAATTCTGTTAAACTCCCCGTAACTGGGGAGTTTTTTTAATGCTTTTTGCTGTCCTAATTATACTGGCTGTATCCAGTTTGTTTTATCTTCTTGTATTTGGTCCGCTCATGATTGCCATTTGCGGTTATCTATTAAAGAAAACCAAGGTCCAATCCTCTAAAATAAGAGCTTACACTGTTTTAATATCAACTATCATTCTTAGTCCTATACCGTTTAAGTCGGATGATGCTATGACCATGCCTTTTCCGTTGGTGCTAGCGGTTGCAGAGCTTTTTTCCACCAAAAGCCTATATGAAACAACGGGGTTGGATATCCAAATGGTTTTACTTATGGCTCCGATCTTGTTTGTTTGGGCCTTGCTTGTTATATATTTTTTATCATTCACTTTTTTGAAAGAAAAGGATTTACAGTGAACTATCTCGTCCTCGTCCGTCACGGACAATCCCAGTGGAATCTTGAAAACCGTTTTACCGGTTTTTATGATATCGATTTATCCGATCTTGGACGCGAAGAAGCCGCGGGGGCAGGCCAGCGTCTTAAGGCACTTGGCGTCAAATTCAACCAGGTATTCACCAGCACTTTGCAGCGCGCGTTCAACACTGCGAAAATTGCCCTGACCAATGCTGGGCAGGAAAACCTTATTGATTCTATTATTCGCGATGATGATTTACGCGAGCGCGATTACGGCGATCTCACCGGCCTCAACAAAGATGAAACACGGGAGAAATATGGCGAAGAACAGGTTCATATCTGGCGCCGGTCGTACGATGTTGCCCCTCCGGGTGGTGAATGTCTGCAGGATGTTGTTGAAAAACGCGTACGCCCTTATTACGAGGCGAACATCAAACCGCGTCTGGAGAAAGGGGAGAATATCCTCGTCGCCGCACATGGCAACTCCCTCCGCGCTCTTTTGATCATCATCGGTGCGGAAACGCCGGAAACGATCAACAAGGCTGAAATGGAAACAGGCGTGCCTGTCGTGTTTGAAATGGATGGCGCAAAAATCCTGAAACGTTACGCGCTCACAGACCAAAAGGCCGCATAAAAGGTGGATCCCCGCCAGCAAGGACGGGGATCCTAAAGACCTTCTATAGGAGCAGAAGGCCTAAGACTAACGGACGGAACCCGTTGTTTTTGCGTTCAACTCGCTCAATGTCAGCGATCCATCACTATTGGTATCCAGCGTATCAAAGCTGGATGTGTTGCCAGTTGCGTTGAATTCGCTCTTGCTGATTCCGCCGGAACGGTCAGAATCGATGGACCCAAAGCTTTGGGATGTGTATGTACCGGCACTGCCCGCTGTGGCAGATGTCCCGGTTGAACCGGATGCGCCTGTCCGGGCATTTGTGTTTGTGTCCGCATTTGCATTGGTGTTTGTACCAGCATTGGCGCCCACGCCGACACCAACATCAGCGCCTACGCCCACACCACCAACACCTACGCCAACCTTGGCGCCGGTAGAAGCAGATCCTTCAGCATGAGCGCCTGCAAGTGGCAGGGCAACAAGGCCGGCAGCGAGGGCGGTGAGTGTGTAGAGTTTAAAATTTGTCATGATGATTTCCTCCTATGGATAATTCGTTTCTTTGACGGTTGAGATTGTGGCGGCAACAAGGGGCAAAAATGACACCGGACTGTGTTGAGGCTGCGGCAGTTTGTATCAGTCGTGTAAATGTGTCAGCGCTTGTTCACAAAAAAGCCCCGATGAAGCGGGGATTTTTTGCGTACCGTTAGTTGCCAGCCATTCGCTGTGATTCAATCCCTTCGAGCTCGGCGAGGGAAAGCTTGCCATCACGATTGATGTCGAGCGCATGAAATTGGGATGTCGCATGCCCCTGTTTCGAAAGTGCGGCATATTCTTTCTGGTCAAGGCTACCGGAACGGTCAGCATCGAAGGTTGTAAAATATTGCTGTTGCGTCATGCGCGGCTGGTCAAAACTGTTCCAAATGCTTGCCTTGTCTGTGCCTTCATAGGCATGGGCGGACAGGGGGGTGAGGGCGGCGGTGGCCAGAAAACAAACGGCCAGTCTGGATATGATTGTCATGATTTCCTCCTTGGCAGGTTAATGTCAGGAAGCCAATGCACGACTCAGGTAAAAAGTTTCATGAGATTAAAAAACCCGCAAAATTGCGGGTTTTTAGATTATTCAAATGTTGGCTGTTGGTACGGACCAAAACCAGTTCGATATGGCGTTAGGAATTTATATAAAGATTTCTGTTGCGCCGGAGTCCCAGGTTCTTCAGCTCTTGAGTGAAGAATTGCCAGAGTTAGCAGGTAAGGGTTGGGATGAATTCCTGTGTTATTGGCTGAATCAATCACGGTATTGACACAAAGATTCTGCACTTCAGGCATAACCCTTAACAATTGACCTTCTTGTGAAAGGGATTCAGGGAAGCACGCATTCACAACACCGGCGAAATATTGTCTACTAAGACGTGTCGCCGGAATTCCAAGATCAACCAGATAGTCTCGTGCCATTTCAGATACTGCGGCATTGACAGCGGCGGAGCAAAAGGTGGAGCCCCATGCCAGTTTTAAGGGACTGTAAGATGCAGGCTGCAGGCAAAAATCAGCCGCTTGTTCTAACAAATCTTTTGTAACAATCTCAGCGAGGGGAGCCATGATCATTCTATTTGCTTCAACAGCATTTTGCGGGGCATCGGCAAGGACAGGTTGCGCGGAAAGGGCAAAAGCGCCAGCAGCGATCAAATTTTTTGGTTTCATGGACACACCTTAATTATAATTTGTTTATTTGACATAAATACTAAAATGAACGCTAAAGGTCAAGAAAAAACCCGCCTGATGGGCGGGTCTTAACCATTTTACCGTTATCTGCGCTATTAGCGGCGGATACCGA
>CAZUYV010000253.1:0-2862 GCA_964624435.1 uncultured Micavibrio sp.
GCCATGAATTGCGCACGCCGATGAATGTTGTGCTTGGCCTCGTCGATATTCTGCAGCGAACCGAGACTATGTCAGTAAAGCAAAAAGGACTTTTAACATCCCTCGATGAAAGCGCGAAATCATTGCTTTCAATCATCAATGACCTGCTGGATTTCTCAGAGTTTGAAGATAGCAGCCTGAAACTGGAACATAGCAATTTTGATTTGCGGGACCTTCTGGCCGATATCGATGCCGCCATGACTACAGAGGCGCAGCGTAAAGGGTTGCGCACCGAGCTTTCCATAGAAGCGATTGAAAAAGGCCAGTACTGGGGTGATCCTTCAAGACTTCGGCAGGTACTGATCAAT
Organism: uncultured Micavibrio sp.; assembly: GCA_964624435.1. Classification (GTDB taxonomy): domain Bacteria; phylum Pseudomonadota; class Alphaproteobacteria; order Micavibrionales; family Micavibrionaceae; genus Micavibrio_A. Next base: position 348 of record CAZUYV010000253.1, read on the forward strand.
CTTTACGCGAATGCAGTGAAATTCACATCGCAAGGATTTGTCCGGATGGAAGCAACGGCGGAATCGATTGGAAATGACCGAGATCTTGTCACCATCCGTATCATTGATAGCGGCATCGGCATACCGCAAGGACAGCATCAGCGAATTTTTGAAAAGTTCACGCAGGTAAATGCCTCCATCAACCGGAAATATGGCGGAACAGGGTTGGGGCTTGCGATTGGCCGTGTCCTGATTGAGATGATGGATGGCAGTATTTCGGTAGAAAGCGATGAAGGAAAGGGGGCGACCTTTACCGTGCGCTTTCCCATCAGCCGTAAGAATGTGGTCACAGGCAACGAACAAGGGAATGCCGCTTTGTTATCTGGATCCGGAAAGACTGTCTTGCTGGTAGAGGATTACCCGCCCAATGTGATAGTTGGCACAAAGTATATTGAAGATCTGGGATTTGGTTGTGAGGTTGTAGAAACCGGTAAAGAGGCCTTTGAAAAGGTTCAGAACAATGACTATGCCGCTGTTCTGCTCGATATAAAATTAACAGATATGCTCGGATATGATGTCGCCAAGGCTATTCGCGGCTATGAACAACAAGCGGGCAAACAGCGAACACGTATAATTGGCGTAACGGCTTATGCCAGTGGAAATGATCAGGAACAGTGTTTTTCCGCGGGCATGGATGATTGTTTAATCAAACCTTATACATTTGAACAGTTATCGGCAAAAATTGCCTCCCGTTCCTCTTGAATTATCTAAAATGTAAAATGAAAGCGTTTGATTTTAGGGTACTAATATTCTAAACTTTAAGGATACAAAATTTATTGGTGCAAACCGATCATAATGGAAGGGACCATTTATGAAGATTTCCGGATTGCAATTAGACAGTCCAGAGGCGGCCGCTTATCTGGCTGCGATTATCGAGTCGACTTATGACGCGATTATTTCCAAGACATTGGAAGGCATTATCACAACCTGGAATAAATCGGCCGAACGGATTTTTGGATTCACGGCCGATGAAGCCGTTGGTCAACATATTTCCCTGATTATTCCCAGCGATCGCCTCGACGAAGAACGTCACATCATTGAAAAAATTCAGCAGGGGCAGCGGATTGAGCATTTCGAAACTGTTCGTATGCACAAAGACGGTAGCCTGATCGATATTTCCGTGACGATTTCCCCGGTGCGCGATGATAGTGGAAAAATTATCGGGGCTTCTAAAATTGCCCGCGACATTGCCGATCGTAAAAAGACAGAAGAAGGATTGCGTGATCTTGCACAACGGAAAGATGATTTCATTGCCAATATGAGTCATGAGTTGCGCACGCCCATGAATGCGGTGGTCGGCCTGACCAATATTCTTTTGCAGTCCAAGCCACTGACGCCAACACAATCGCATTATCTAGAGACGTTGAAAGTAAGCGCCGATAATCTGCTGGCGCTGATCAATGATGTTCTTGATTTTTCGAAGCTGGAGCAGGATGCCATTTTCCTGGAACAGATTCCATTTGATTTGTATCAACTGGTCGGGAAAATTCACCTGCTGGGCAGTTTCAAGGCCCGTGAAAAGAATATCGATTTGGTCGTGAATTACAGTGAAGACCTGCCGCATAATTTTATCGGTGATCCACTGCGCATTCACCAGATCATCAACAATCTTGTGACCAATGCATTGAAATTCACGGACAAGGGTGAGGTGATTGTTAATGTGTCATCACCGCAAAACGTAAGTGATCCTATTCAGGGTCTTATTATCGAAGTTCGCGATACCGGTATCGGCATCGAGGATGACAAGCGCGAAATCATTTTTGAAAAATTTGGCCAGGCCGATAGTTCGATTGCCCGCCGTTTTGGGGGATCTGGGCTTGGGCTGTCGATTTGCAAAACGTTGATCGATAAAATGGGCGGCACCATACAGGTGGACAGCAAAATCGGTGTCGGGACATGCTTTACAGTGACCTTGCCACTGCGTAAGGCGCCTGAAGTGATTGAAATTCAGCAGAATCCGCTTGATGACGACAAATCAAAAAAACAAAAGCGCAATGTGTTGATCGTTGAAGATCATGAATCCAACGCGCTTGTGGTTTCCATCCTGTTGGAAGAGCAGGGTCTGACCTATGATATCGCCTCCAATGGCCTTGACGCGTTGCGCAAGTTCAAGAAGGTGCAGTACGATGTTATCCTGATGGATATCCAGATGCCGGAACTGGACGGGATTGATACCACGCGCACGATCCGCAAAATTGAACGTGATGAATTGATGGTGCCAACCCCGATCATTGCCATGACCGCCCATGTGATGGAGCGCGATAAGGACAAATGCCTGTCTGCTGGGATGAATGATTTCTTGTCAAAGCCGTTTGAACGGCAGGTGTTGTTTAAGAAAATTGATTATTTTATGAATAGCACCTCTCCGGAAACTGCGGTGCAGGCGAGGTCAATCTGAGCGGACCCCCTCTTGGATTTACCCCCTGAATCGTTGTATAGTGCCCCTATAACAACCTCTATCTGGAGAAAATTATGG
>CAZUYV010000254.1:0-2856 GCA_964624435.1 uncultured Micavibrio sp.
ATTATCGATGTTGATTTTGAAGGCGGTGTTGTCACTGCCGAATTGCCGGAAGGCTTGCTCTAAAGCAACTTCATAACAGGGTATATTGGAACGTCTGAATGTTTCGTTTCATACCCTTCTATACGGATAAATTCAGGCGTCTCAGTTTCACGGATAGAAATAATTTCTTCTCCGTCTTCTTTCTCTATATAAAATCCCTGCCCTATATCCATTGATCGGAATTTCTCTATCAATGCTTCATCAAAAACCTGACACGGCAAAAAGATAACCTCACGAGGATCTTCCTGTCCGGGCACGAAGACGGCAATCCAGACAGCATTTTCCCCATCCGATGGCAATGGCCCGCCGTAATAGGTGACATCAGGATCAAGGCGCGGAGGCTTTTTTGAAGCTTGAAAAAAATTGCCAAATAACGAGAACATAAAAATTCCTTGTAAGCCTGCGCAGATTACGGGTGCGCTGGATGCATATCATGCACCGGTTGTTCTGTCCTGTTTTTAGGGACCAGATATTCCCTGACCATCCATTTCGACCATGTTTCGGGATCGTTTCGGATACTGTCAACAATCTTCATATTGGTGATCAGGCGATTATTCGCTTCATGATGCGGATCGTGTTCAAAACGAATACGACCATCTTCATGATACCCGGCCTCAACACGCAAATCGTCCGGATGAGGCAATCCATCATTCAGCAGGAATGACGGTGGCACATAAAGAACTTTTTCAGATTTTCTGCCATGAGACGGTTCAACAACGGGCGCAATGTACCACAAACAAAATGGTAGATGGTCTCTATCATTCTTTGACTGCCCTTGCGGGCCCATACCGGGATTGAGGCGTCCACTGTGATGGCTGCGCCAGTGTTCTGTTACCATCTCAATAAATTTCTTTGAATCTGGCCCCCGGATAACATCTGCCAGATGAGGAATAACCACTCTTTCATCAACGGTGGTCAGGTCTGATGCCTTGGCCATTTTTTTGGCAAGGACGCGGCCCACACTGCCATGGAAGGCCCCCTTGTAGGTAAACTGATCACTCAGGGTAATCATTTGTTGGTCGATAAATTCGCGTCCGGTTTGGGGATTGGGCACACCAGAGCGGGTATAAATCGTCTCACCTATGTTGATGGTGCTTTCTTTAAAAAATCCCTGATGAACAGCCCATGCTGTGGCGGCACTCGCAAGGCCCGCGCCTGCAATGCTTCCAAGAAAATGCATCAGTTGGTATTTGGCGACAAATTTGGCGAACTCATAGGCCTCATGGCCTACCGCGCCTGCCCAGTTCCAGGCATCTTGAAGTGTTTCGGGAGCATTACTCATTTACTTATCCTTGACGTTACTGTCTGGACTATAACGATAAAATGTTTTCCAGAAAACATCTTTTTCTTGCCCGGCATAGCGGCGCACGTTACAAGATGGGCATGGCATGGCACATTAACCTTTTGACGCTTTTCCCGGATATGTTCCCGGGCTTTCTCGGACAATCACTGGCCGGGCGCGCGCTGGAACGCGGCGACTGGTCTTATACAGCCGTGCAGATCCGCGACTTTGCCGAAGACAAACATCAGACGGTGGATGACACGCCCTTTGGCGGCGGCGCGGGCATGGTAATGCGCGCGGATGTGATTGAAAAAGCGCTGCTGTCCCTGCCCCAAGCGGGTCGCAAAATCTACATGTCCCCGCGCGGCAAGGTGCTAAATCAAGCGCTGGTGAAGGAACTGTCGGTTGAGCCAACCCTCACCATCCTTTGCGGCCGCTATGAAGGCGTTGACCAGCGGGTTCTGGATGCCCATGGGTTTGAGGAAGTCAGTATCGGCGATTACGTCCTTTCGGGGGGTGAAGTAGCCGCCCTGACCCTTATGGATGCCTGTGTCCGCCTGCTCCCCGGTGTCATGGGAAATGAGGCCACGCCAGATGCCGAAAGCTTTGGTTCTGGCACCGGTGGCCTGCTGGAATACCCACATTATACCCGCCCTGCCGAATGGGTCGCTGCAAACGGCCAGACCTATGCCGTGCCTGAAATCCTGCGGTCCGGGGACCATGCCAAGGTCGATAAGTGGCGGGAGGACCAATCAAGGGCCATTACGGCCGCCAGACGCCCCGATCTGCTGGCCAAAAAGTGAAGAAAAAGCTTGCCCGCCCAAGGGTTTTTGGGTAAAACGGCGGCAATTAACAACACAAAAAACATTAAGGAAATCGCCAAATGGCAAATATACTTCAAAAATTTGAAGCCCGTCAGGTTGAAAAACTGAACGTCGCTTCCAAAAACTTCCCAGAATTCTCCGCGGGCGACACGATCCGCGTCAACATCAAGATTAAAGAAGGCGAGCGCGAGCGCGTCCAGGCTTACGAAGGTGTTTGCATTGGCCGTTCCGGCGCAGCCACCAACCTGAATGCCAGCTTCACTGTTCGTAAGATCAGCCTCGGCGAAGGCGTGGAGCGCGTGTTCCCATTCATGTCGCCACAGATTGAATCGATTGAACTGGTTCGTCGTGGCTCCGTTCGCCGTGCGAAGCTGTACTACCTGCGCGACCGTCGCGGTAAGTCTGCCCGTATCGTTGAACGCACAACTGGCCATGGCGTCGAAGTGCAGGTTGAAGATGATACAGGCCTGACAAAAACACAAAAAACAGCGAAGAAAAAAGAAGCCAAAAAGGCTGCAAGCGCTGAAGCCCGTAAAGGTCACGAAGCCAAAGCAAAAGCGAAATCTGATGCTAAAGCTGCCGAAGCTTCCGCCCCAGCCGCTGAAGGCGCTTCCGAGTAATTCGAACGCCTTCGATCAGGAATACAAAAACGCGGTACCATTCTTGGCACCGCGTTTTTTGTCGTCCCTAGGCCCTTATGCGAGGCCACTT
>CAZUYV010000255.1:0-2832 GCA_964624435.1 uncultured Micavibrio sp.
CCCTGAATCGTTGTATAGTGCCCCTATAACAACCTCTATCTGGAGAAAATTATGGGAAAAGAACGCGATACCAAGAAAGAAGATAAAAAGCAGCCAGCCAAGACCGCCAAGGAAAAGAAACTGGAAAAGCAAGAGAAGCAAAAGGCACGCGAAGGAAAATATAATTAATCCTGCCACATGATTTTAAAAAGGACCGATCAGCGTATCGGTCCTTTTTTTATCCACCAGTCCGGGTGATTTGCGGTGATACCTGCCACGGCCTTTGCGCTCTCATCTTCCGTAGTGAATAATCCAAACACACAAGCACCGCTGCCACTCATCCGCGCCAAGAGGCAACCCGGCTGATTGGCGATGATATGGCGGGCTTCATCAATCACGGGGTGCAGGGTGAGGGCGGCCTCGGTAAGATCGTTATCAGTCTCACGCAGGAAGTGAAAGCAAGATTTAGTATCGGCAAAGCCGGCGGGTATATCTGCACGGGGAGAGAAGGGTTTCTTATACTCGCGAAAAACAGCAGGCGTAGAAGACGATACGCCGGGCCAGACCAAGACCATGTGGAGCGGGGGCAAGGTAGAGACATTTGTAATTACCTCACCAATTCCTTCGAAACGGCAGGGTGCGCCGTGATAACAGACGGGAACATCGGCCCCGAGATTCAAAAGCAGCCTATCGCGTTGTTCGGTTGGCAGAGGGCCATGCAAATGTTCAAGGGCGCGGATTGTCGTCGCGGCATCCGATGATCCGCCCCCAACACCGCCACCGACAGGAAGATTTTTTTCGAGCATGAAGGAAACATGCGCGGCTTTTCCAATCGCATTGAAATAGGCGTGGGCGGCCCGGACTACGAGATTGTTTTCCTCATCGCCCGTTTTCACGGCATAGGGACCAGCCATTGAAAATTGAAACCGGTCTGCAAGAGTGCAGGTAATGACATCGCCATCAATATCCGGAAACGCGACGAGGGAGTCGAGTAGATGATATCCATCATCGCGTTTGCCCGTCACGTGCAGGTAAAGATTGACCTTGGGACGGGTGATCAGCGTGATGGTTGAGGCAGGCATGACAATCAGGGTTTGGTGGTTTCAGGCTGAACCGGGGCGATTTCTTTTTTCGCCTGTTGAACCGGCGGGGCAATCGCGCTGAGGCCGTTTTCGATCTTGTCCTGCAATGTTGCGCTCAAAGTCTCATCATCTTCGTTGTGATTGAGAGCACGCTGCCATTGGAAACGGGCTTCCTGTTTGCGTCCAACCTGCCAATAGGCATCACCGAGGTGATCATTGATCGTCGGATCGAACGGTACAAGTTCCACGGCCTTTTCGAGTTCAGCGACAGCTTTCGTGTAATCACCGGTCTTGTAATAAACCCAGCCAAGGGAATCCGTGATGTAGCCATCATCGGGACGTAGGGTCGCGGCCTTGGACACCAGTGCCATCGCCTTGTCCATATGTTTGCCCTGATCCGCCCAGCTGTAACCGAGATAGTTGAGCAGATATGGGTGGTCTGGTTTGTATTCGAGGGCTTTTTCAAGATCCGCCTCGGCGCGTGTCATATTGCCAAAACGTTCATAGGACATGCCACGGGCGTAGAGCAGTTGCCAATAATCGGCAGGCACTTTCCCGCCCAAGGCTGTTTCCGCACGGTCATAAGCCTTGATCGCATCTTCATGTTTTTCAGCGCGGCGATAGGCATCGCCCATCTGAATCAGGGCGTTAATATCATGATGCTCGGCGTAAATTTTTTCGAGATAGGCTACGGATTCATCAAGCTTGCCATTTTCTTCCATTAATTCAGCGGCGCTTCGCTGTGCATTCAGGAAGGTCGGGCTGTCGGATTTAATCGTTTTCAAGATATCGATGGCAGCTTCGGCATGGCCGCTACGCATCATGATTCCGGAGATCAGGAGTTTGTTATCTTCGCTATCCGCCGCAAGTGTTTCAGAGATGCGGGAGAAGACGAGGGCGCTGTCATCATTGCCATCCTGATAAAGTATGCTCGCCATATTAAAGAACGCTTCGGCGGCACCCTCAGCCGGGGTTGCAATCTTCGCTGTGGCAACGGCCTTGGGATCATCGATCTTGGCCTGAAGCTGTTTCAGTTCAGCCGGAAAGACGGTGTTGGCCGTCTTATGCTTCATAATCGTTTCATAAATTTTCTTGGCGATCTCGGGATTGCCGTTGCGGGCGAAAATATCGCCTACCTTTTCCATGATGTGGGAATCAACTTCGCCGGAGGCAAGGATGTTGACGAAGTAGCGGTTGGCATCCTTGACCTCGCCGGTATAGTCGGCGATCAGCAAGGCGTGATAAGCGTGAAGCGGGCTGGTGTTAATCAGGTCTTCATCATCTTGCGCCCCTTCCGGAGCTTTTACCCATGATAAAAGGATGGGTTTGATAAAATCGCTGACGCCGTTCTGAGGCATTTTTTCCAGCGTGTGCCTAGCCTCGGCATAATCCTGTCGCCCGATCTGATCCATGCTGACAACAAGAAGGGCGAGGACATGTTGCTTGTCTTGTTCAAGAACCTTGCGTGCCATGGCAATAGCACGGTTGGCATCGCCAGCCTGAATGGAGAGAACCATTGCCCGTTGTTGCAGATCGATATTTGAAGGGTCGAGTGCAATGACGCGGTCGAGATATTTGTTGGCAGTGGCCCAGTCCTGACGATATTGTGCGAATTGTCCCGCGAGATAATTCCCCGCCTGTGTTTCTGTGACGTAGTCCCTTTGTGGAACATAGATCGAAGCGCTCGATTGGCTGTTCGCCTTAAACCAGTCAACAAGGCTGGTCGATGTCTTTGAATCATTGTCATCGCAGGCCGATAAAAGGGCGATTG
>CAZUYV010000256.1:0-2826 GCA_964624435.1 uncultured Micavibrio sp.
AGGGTATGAAGAAAGCCAAAACCAGCAACCCGCTGTTCCTTCTCGATGAGATCGATAAGTTGGGTTCCGACTGGAGAGGCGATCCATCGTCAGCCCTGCTGGAGGTTCTCGATCCGGAACAAAACGAAAAGTTCAACGATCACTATCTTGAGCTCGATTACGATCTGTCGGATGTGATGTTCATCACAACGGCCAATACGTTGCGCATGCCGCAGCCTCTGCTGGACCGTATGGAGATTATTCGTCTGTCCGGTTATACCGAGGATGAGAAAATCCAGATCGTGCGCCAACACTTGCTAGACAAGCAGATGAAAGCGGCGGGCGTGAAGAAAAGCGAATTTGCCATCAACGATCTCGCGATCCGCGATCTGATCCGTTACTACACACGTGAAGCCGGTGTTCGTTCGCTGGAACGTGAGATTGCCAATCTATGCCGTAAAGCCATCAAAGACATTTTGATGAAGGGCAAAGAGAAAATCTCCGTTACGCCGGGCAATCTTGAAAAATACGCCGGTATTCGCAAATACAGCTTTGGTGAGTCCGAAGGTGAAGACCGTGTTGGTATCGTTCATGGTCTGGCCTATACCGAATTCGGCGGCGACTTGCTTTCTATCGAAGCGGTGACAATGCCAGGTAAGGATGGCAAGGTTTCCACAACCGGTAACCTGAAAGAAGTCATGAAGGAATCGATCACGGTTGCTGAGATGCTGATTAAATCCCGCGCCAATCGTTTCGGGATTGATTTCGAGAAACTGAACCTGACCAATGTGCACGTTCACGTGCCCGAAGGTGCGACACCCAAGGATGGCCCATCTGCCGGCGCCGCGATGACCACTGCGATTATTTCAGCCCTCACAGGAATCGAAATTCGCAAGAACATCGCGATGACGGGTGAGATCAACTTGCGTGGTTATGTTACGGAGATCGGTGGCCTGAAAGAGAAACTGCTCGCGGCGCATCGCGGCGGTATCAAGAAGGTCCTGATCCCCAAAGACAACGCCAAGGACCTGCCGGATATCCCGGACAAGGTGAAAAAGAACCTCGAGATCGTGCCGGTCAATACGATCGAAGAAGTGCTTCAACATGCCCTTGTTCGGCTCCCAGACCCGATTTTGCCCGAAAATAAGGAAAAAATTCCTGATGTGGCGGCAGAAAAGGGAGAAAATAAGGGAGAAGGCGTTATTCGCCATTGAGTCTGCCGCTAAAACGTCCTAAAACTGAGTCTTCCGGAACCGCGGAAACTCAAGGGTTATAGCCAGTTTGAGTGTCGGTCCGGATCAGTTTTCCGGACCGATTTTTTATGCCTTCCGGATCGATCAATAAACGCAAAAGGGGATACCCAATGAATAAAGCAGAACTCATCGATTACGTAGCCACAGAAGCCGAACTGACCAAAGCCGACGCGCAAAAAGCCGTTGAAGCTGTGTTCGCTGGCATTACAACCACCCTCAAAGGTGGCAATGAAGCCCGTTTCGTAGGCTTTGGTACATTCGCCGTTACAGCACGCGCCGCCACAACAGGCCGCAACCCACGCACAGGCGAAGAAATCAAGATCCCAGCCAGCAAGAACGCCAAGTTCAAAGCCGGTAAAGAACTGAAAGACGCTGTAAACAAATAGTCGTCTTCTCGTTCGAGAATTTAAAACCCCGCAGAAATGCGGGGTTTTTTATTGAAGAAACGTCAAAATTTGGGCTTGCCAAAGGGGAGCCGGATCGGTATTTGTAACCGTCCAATTGGAAAGGGCGTTTAGCTCAGTGGTAGAGCGCTTCGTTTACACCGAAGATGTCGGGAGTTCGACCCTCTCAACGCCCACCATCCTTTCCCTTATGATTGTGGTATAGTCTTCCTTCCAAGGAGACCCGTTCCCATGAGATTTTTCCTCATATCCATTCTATTCCTGCTATACGCCGTGCCCGCGTATGCGCAAAGCCGCGTCCTGACACAGCATGAAGCGGGGATGGAAGTTTGGGTGCCGCCGGATTTCAGAACGGCAGAAGGGCCGTGGCCCCTGATCATCTTCTCCCACGGCTTTGGCGGCTGTGCCAAGCAATCAACTTTCCTGACGGCGTATCTGGCTGATCAGGGATATATCGTCGCCGCGCCGGACCATGGTGATGGCCGCCCGTGCAGTTCGCTACGCGCTTACGAGAATGTCAGTGAGTTTACCGACAAGATTCCGGAGCAACCCTTCCGTGAACCACAGCAATGGAGCGAGACAACCTATGCAAGCCGCAGAGATGATATTCTTTTTACGCTGAAATCCATGCTCGAAGATCCGCTCTATAAAGGTTACATCGACGAAGACCATATAGGCATCGCCGGGCATTCACTGGGCGGGTATACGGCGCTGGGGATGGCGGGGGGCTGGCCGGGCTGGGGCGACAAGCGGTTCAAGGCCGTGCTGGCCATGTCGCCCTATGCGAACCCGTTTATTGTCCGCAAAACCCTGAAAAAGGTAGAAGTGCCGGTCATGTATATGGGCGGGACGCTGGACAATCCCGTTACACCGATCATCAAAAAGGTGGGATGGGCGCAGGCCAATGCGCCGAAATATTTTTTAGAACTGAATGGCGGTGGGCATTCATCCTTTACCCAGAAGGATGATCGGTATCAAGACCTCATCAACCGTGAGGCGTTGGCGTTTTTCGATACATATCTCAAAGGCAAAGAAGCCGTTATTAATCCCGGCAAGAATGCCAAAGGTGTGGCGACCTATTGGGAAGATGTGAAGAAAGCGCCATAAAAACATAAGGCGCAAAACCTGAGCTTTGCGCCTTATGCGTCGTTTTTCCCTTTGGAAGAAAACATGTTATTCGGCCTTGGTTG
>CAZUYV010000257.1:0-2824 GCA_964624435.1 uncultured Micavibrio sp.
GTATTCCCTGAAATCACTTACGAACAAGTTCAGGCAGTACGCGGCATGGACATCATTATCTGCACAACAGCAGCGAATGATGAACAGGCAAAAGAATTGCTACGCGGCTTTGATATGCCGTTCCGTAACTAACGAGGAAAGAAAAGACACATGGCAAAAGTTAGTGCAGTTAACAGAGACAATAAGCGTCGCAAAATGGCCAAGAGCCTGGGCAGCAAACGCGCCAAGCTGAAGGCCCTTATCTCCAATCGTGAAACATCGATGGAAGAGCGTTTTGCCGCTGTTCTGGCGTTGGCCGAAATGCCACGCAACTCTGCAAAAATTCGTCAACGTAACCGTTGCGCCCTGACAGGCCGTCCTCGCGGACACTTCCGCAAGTTCAAACTGTCACGTATCGCGGTTAGAGATCTGGCTTCGCGCGGCGAATTGCCAGGTGTTACAAAATCGAGCTGGTAAGGAGGATATTGAAACATGTCCATGAACGATCCCCTTGGTGATATGCTGACACGCATTCGTAACGGAGCACAGGCCCGCAAGGCTGTTATTACGTGCCCGTGGTCGAAGCTGCATGAATCCGTATGCGTAGTATTGGCTGATGAAGGCTATATCCGTGGTTACAAGGTTGTTGACCTTGGTAACAACAAAAAGGATATGCATATCGAGCTGAAATACGATGCTGGTCAACCGGCTATCCGCGAATTGAAACGTATTTCGACCCCAGGTCGTCGTGTTTACACGCAGATCAAAGGTTTGCCGCAATTCTACAATGGTCTTGGTGTTAGAATCCTGTCGACTCCGCAAGGCGTGATGACCGATCACAAAGCCAAAGTTGCGAATGTTGGCGGCGAAGTTCTCTGCCAGGTATTCTAGGAAGAAGGAACAGACAAATGTCCCGTATTGGTAAATACCCGGTTCCAGTCCTCGATGGCGTTACAGTAAACGTCAACGGCCAGACTGTGTCCGCAAAAGGCCCGAAAGGCGAACTCTCTGTTGTGGTTCACGATGATGTGTCCGTAACAATGGAAGACGGCAAAGTGAAACTGGCGCCACGCGCTAATTCGCTGCGCGCCAAGAAATTGTGGCCGACAATGCGCACACTGGTGAAGAACATCGTGTACGGCGTTAAAGATGGTTACACAGAATCCCTTGAAATTCAGGGCGTTGGTTACCGTGCAGCAATGCAAGGCACAACAATCGTTCTGCAACTCGGGTTCAGTCATGAAGTTCGTTACGAGATTCCAAAAGGGATCACGGTAGCGGTTGAAAACCAAACAGCAATTAAGATCAGCGGCATTGATAAGCAAGCCGTAGGTCAGGTTGCCGCGAAAATTCGCGGTTACAAAAAACCTGAACCCTACAAAGGCAAAGGCATTCGCTACACTGGCGAATATGTCATGATCAAAGAAGGCAAGAAGAAATAAGGATCTGAAGCCATGGCAAAGAAATTTACATCATTTGAAAGACGCCGTTTCAGCACACGTAACAAGCTGCGCCGCGTCAATATCGAACAGAATGCGAACCGCGATGTGCGTCCTCGTCTGTCTGTTCACCGCAGCAACAAGCAGATTTACTGCCAGATCATCGATGATGTGAACGGCGTAACACTGGCTGCTGCAAGCAGCATGGATAAAGATGCTGGCCTGAAAAACGGCGGTAACGCTGCGGCCGCAACTGCCGTTGGTAAATTGATCGCAACCCGTGCGAAGAAGGCCGGCATTTCCGCTGTCCAGTTCGACCGTGGTGCGTTCCTCTATCATGGTCGTGTCAAGGCTTTGGCCGATGGCGCGCGTGATGGTGGATTGGAATTCTAAGGAGCAGATGAAGATGGCAAAACCAGAAAGACAACAACGCGAGCGCGAAGCAGAGTCTGAGTTCATTGAAAAACTCGTCGCCGTTAACCGTGTTGCGAAAGTGGTAAAAGGCGGACGCCGTTTCGGTTTCGCTGCTCTTGTGGTTGTTGGCGATGGCCGCGGCCGCGTTGGCACAGGCCACAGCAAAGCCAAAGAAGTTCCAGATGCGATTAAAAAGGCAACTGATCAGGCAAAACGCAATATGATCCGCGTTCCTCTGCGTGATGGCCGTACAATCCACCATGATGTTGTCGGTGTTTATGGCGCAGGTCGCGTCAAGCTCCGTACAGCCCCAACAGGTACTGGTATCATCGCCGGCGGTCCTCTTCGCGCCATCTTTGAATGCCTTGGCATTCAGGATGTTGTGGCGAAAGCTATCGGTTCAAACAATCCTTACAACATGGTCAACGCGACACTCGATGCTCTGCAACAAATGCAGAGTCCACGTCAGGTTGCTGCCCGTCGCGGTAAGAAAGTCAGCGATGTTGTCGCACAACGTGAAGGCACACAAGCCGGTGACGCTGCTGCGGCTTCTGACGAAGAATAAGGTGAGACAAGATGACTGAAGAGAAAAAAGCCCCTGCTAAGAAAGCTCCAGCCGCCAAGAAAGCGGCTGCTCCTAAGGCAGAAAAGAAATCTGGCGCAACTGTAACGGTTGTTCAGACAGGCTCGCCAATTGGTCGCCTGCCGGTCCAGCGTAAAACATTAATTGGTCTAGGCCTCAATAAAATCGGTCGTACTCGCACTCTGGAAGATACTCCTTCCGTGCGTGGCATGATCAAGGCTGTAGCACACCTTGTTAAAGTGGTTGACGCGGCCTAATCCCGCATAAGGACATTAAAAATGAAACTGAATGAACTGAAACCAAAAAAAGGCGCCACGCACAATTACAAACGCGTTGGTCGCGGTATCGGCTCCGGCAAGGGTAAAACCTCCGGTAAAGGCGTGAAGGGTCAAAAAGCCCGTTCCGGCGT
>CAZUYV010000258.1:0-2790 GCA_964624435.1 uncultured Micavibrio sp.
GCCTGTCCCGGCGGGCAGAAATCGCCATCATGCGGATGGCCCGGATGAATATGATAGCACCCGGAAAGGCCTACGGAAACGGCAACAAGCATTAGTATTTTAAAAAATTTCATAAAATCACCTTTCAAAATCATTCAACCATTAACGAATGGCAGGGCTTATTGGTTCCGTCTTATTTTAACCCAAGCTCTATGCGGCATACGGGGGAGTACCATGGCATAATGGACCCGATTTCAGCGTGGCTGACAGGAACCTCTATCTCAACTGAGATGTTTTTTCCTTCATATGTCGGAAGCGAGGGAAGGTTTTGGATGTCTAGAGCAGCCTGTGTGAAATCATTTTGGATTTGATTGCAGAGAATATCTTTGCGAGGTCCGACAACGATATCATCAAGAAAGCTCCATGCAAGCACCGCAACGGTAACCAAGCCACCAGCTGTTAACGCGTTAGGTCGGCTGACATAAGGTTTTGAAAAGAGCCCCAATACATATTTGTTTTCTTTATCAGTGCTGATATCCGTCATGATTACGCTGCTTTCTTAAGGTTAAGAAGGGTTGGCATGGCCGTGAAATTGGCAGCGCGTTCGATAACGCCGCCAGCACGGATAATCGTTTCTTCATCCCATGGCTTGCCAATCAGTTGGAGGCCGAGCGGAAGGCCTTCATGATTCAATCCGGCCGGAACCGACAGGCCCGGAAGGCCTGCGAGGTTGACCGTCACGGTGAACACGTCATTCAGGTACATCTTGATAGGATCATCTTCGTTCTCGCCAATTGCGAAGGCCGCGCTTGGTGTGGATGGCGCAAGAATAACATCGCATTTTTTGTAGGCCTCAAGGAAGTCATTGAGGATGAGGCGGCGAACCTTCTGCGCCTTGATGTAATAGGCATCGTAATATCCGGCGGACAAAACATAAGTTCCCACCATGATGCGGCGTTTGACCTCGTCACCAAATCCGGCGGCGCGTGTCTTCTCATAGGTTTCCGTGAGATCTTTGCCATCGACGCGTAATCCATAGCGAACGCCGTCATAGCGCGCGAGGTTACTTGAACATTCCGCAGGGGCGATGATGTAATAGACAGGCAGGCCGTATTTCGTGTGCGGCAGGGAGACATCAACAATCTCTGCGCCTTCGGCCTTCATCCATTCAATGCCTTTTTCCCAGATCGCTTCGATTTCGGCAGGCATGCCATCGACGCGGTATTCTTTTGGAATGCCTACTTTCAGGCCTTTGACATTACCGCCGAGCGCGGCGACAAAATCAGGCACCGGTTTGTTGGCTGATGTGGAATCCTTTGGATCGAAACCCGACATGGATTTGAGAAGCATCGCGGCATCTTCGAGATTGCGCCCGAAGGATCCTGCCTGATCGAGCGATGAGGCGAAGGACACAATGCCCCAGCGCGAGCAGCGTCCATAAGTTGGTTTGATCCCGGCGATACCGGTGAAGGCAGCAGGCTGGCGGATCGATCCGCCTGTGTCCGTTCCTGTCGCCGCAAGGCAAAGGCGCGCCGATACAGCCGCCGAAGAACCGCCGGACGATCCGCCCGGGGTAAGATCAGCATTCGAGTTGTTATTCCGTTTCCATGGGGAAATCACATTGCCGAACGCGGATGTCGTGTTGGCAGAGCCCATCGCGAATTGGTCAAGGTTAAGCTTGCCTAGCATCACCGCGCCATCGGCGAACAGTTTGGACGTTACGGTCGATTCATATTGTGGAATGAACCCTTCGAGAATTTTCGACGCCGCTGTTGTCTGAACGCCATTCGTGCAGAACAGGTCCTTAATACCAAGTGGTGCGCCTTCGAGATAACCAGCCGTGCCAGCCGCAATTTTCTTGTCGGCGGCTTCGGCTTGTTTGAGCGCCAGTTCCGGCGTTTCGACGATGTAGCAATTCAGATGGCGGAATTCTTCCATCTTTTTCAAATGCGCCTTCGTGATTTCGACGGAGGAGAATTCTTTGTTCTTGAGGCCCTTTACGGCGCCGGCAAGGGTAAGGTCTGTCAGGTCGGTCATAATCTTCTTTTCTATTCTACAATTTTCGGGACAACGAAGAAGCCTTCCATGGCTTCGGGGGCATTGGCGAGGATCTTGTCCTGCTGGCCGCCGTCATTGATGGTGTCTTCGCGCAGGCGCAGTTTGATATCCACGACATTGGCGAGCGGGGCGACATTGTCGGTGTTGACTTCGCTCAGCTGCTCCACGAATTTCATAATGTTTTCGAGCTTGACGCGAACGGCCTCGGCTTCGGTATCGTTGGTTTCGATCCGGGCCAGGCGGGCGACTTTTTTGACGGTATTCAGGTCCATTAAACACTCCCTTTAGAATGACACCCTATGTTTAACCACCCAAGGCCCCGGACGCAAAGGGATTTTCACGGGTTTTGGCCGATGACAGCGGGAGAAAACACGTCTATATATGGAATTGCGTAAACTGAGCCGCAAGGAAAGTATATGACCCATTCTATTCTGGCCCGTCAGAAGGCAATTTTGAACGCCGGGACCTGTTCCGCCGAGGGGCGTTACTGGGCCGATTTGCTAAGCTTTGCCGAATTCTTCAATGTGGCCGTGAAGCCTGAACCCAGCCTCCAGAAATTCATCGAGGCCCGTAAACCGTTGATTGTTGTGACCACTGACGGCGGCTGGCATGCCCGTTTTGATTCATGGATCAAATATATACAGGAAGAACAGCCAGAACTTCGGCGCAGCCACTATACCCATGTTGATGCGCCCAGCCATGCGGATTATGTCAAAAACATGATTACGGGCGCAGCCCAAATGGATGGTATGC
>CAZUYV010000259.1:0-2781 GCA_964624435.1 uncultured Micavibrio sp.
GAAGGAGGAATAGGAGCATGAGCGGTTTAATTTCATCGATGACCAGCCAGAAGGCGTGGGTCGTGTTCAGCGGGCAAACGGAAATTTCGTGGCTGCGTTTTTTGAAGCCGGGATTTCGTCACTGCTATGTTCTTTTGAATGACGGTGAACGCTGGACGAGTTTTGATCCGCTTTCCCATGTCATTGAAATTTCCACGCATCATCATGTGCCGGTGGATTTCGATCTGCCGCAATGGCTGGAAGGGCGGGGCAACAAGGTTGTGCCCGCGTTCCTGCGCCGCGATCTTACAAAACCTGCGCCCTTCATGCTCTTTACCTGTGTCGAGGCGGTGAAACGTGTGCTGGGCATTCATGTCCGCAAGATCGTCACGCCTTGGCAGCTTTATAACTATTTAAAACCGAAAGGACCCACCCTATGGGCAACATAACCAACAAGCCGAAGGCGCCAGCACAAGTCGTCTATGTGCCGCAGCCTGTGTATCAAACGCCGACTGAAACGTCGAACAACAATAACAATACGGGCGGGGATAATCCTGCGCCCACCGTGGCCGAGCAGCGCGAAAAGAGTCTGCTGAGCCGGAACCGCAGCCGCCTTGGAACCATCCTGACCGGTTTCCGCGGATTGCTGGCCCCGCTGTCGAATGAGAACAGCCAGAGAAAAACTCTCTTAGGAGAATAGAGACACATGACCCAATACGCAATTTACCCGCCTTCGGAAACGGAGGCGAAAGACCACACGCATCTTGTGCGCCGCTATGAACAGGCGAAGGATCGCAGATCCCCGTGGGAATCAACATGGCAGGAATGCTATGACTATGCGTTGCCACAGCGTGGTGATTTCACGAGGATGAGCCAGCCGGGACGTATCCAGACAGATCGTTTGTATGACGGCACGGCGATGGATGCCATCGAACAACTCTCGGCCAGTTTGCTCGGCCACCTTACGCCGCCATGGACGCAATGGTTCGGGTTCAAGCCCGGCCCGAATTTAAGTGCATCGGAGGCACAGGCGCTTGCACCCGTACTCGAAGAATCAGCCAAGATTATTCAATCGCATTTTGACCGGTCAAATTTCACGGTAGAGATGCATCAATGTTTCCTCGACCTCGTTGTCGGTGGCACGGCGGCGTTGCATTTCGAAGAGGCGGAGCCCGGATCTTTTTCCGCCTTCCGTTTTTCGTCGGTGCCGTTATCGGATATCGTTTTGGAAGAAGGCGAGAATGGATTTCTCGATGGGTCCTTCCGCCAGTTGAAATTAACGCTGGCGCAATTGAAGGATCGTTATCCGTCCGCAGACATCCCGATGGAGGTGGCAAGGGAAGGGGAGCGCGATCCGCAAACCCGCTTTGCCGTTCTGGAATCGATTTTGCCGGAAGGCGGTGTTTATTCTTACACCGCGCTGCTCATGGATTGCGGACAAAATCTGGAATTGTCGAATGGCAGTTTCAATGTCTCGCCCTGCATCGCGTTCCGCTGGATGAAATCGCCGGGGGAAATTTATGGCCGTTCGCCGGTGATGAAGGCCTTACCCGATATTAAGACCGCGAACAAGGTTGTGGAACTGATCCTCAAAAATGCCTCGATTGCCGTGACCGGCATCTGGCAGGCCGATGATGATGGGGTTTTGAATCCGGCCACGATTGAACTGGTGCCCGGCGCGATTATTCCCAAGGCCGTTGGATCGGATGGATTGAAACCGCTCGAGATGCCTTCGAAATTCGATGTCTCGCAATTGATCCTCAATGATTTGCGTAGTCGTATCCGCCATGCCTTGCTGATCGACAAGCTCGGCCAGATTGACGGGCGCAAGATGACGGCGACCGAAGTGATCGAACGCGCCAGTGAAATGGCGTTGCTGCTGGGTGCCACCTATGGCCGCCTGCAAAGCGAGCTTCTGACGCCGATGATCCGCCGCGCCTATGCAATTCTTAGACGCCGCGGAGAAATTCCCGATATCGCGCTCGATGGAAGATTTGTCGAGCTGGATTACCGCGCGCCGCTCGCGCGGGCGCAGGTGCAACGCAATGTCCAGAACACGATGAGCTGGATCACCTCCGTCATGAATATGGGCGCGGAGGCATCCGCCACCATCGATATGGCGCGGGCGGCGCGTTATCTCGGCGATGTGCTAGGCGTGCCGAGCGATTTGATCAAGAAGGAGATTGTTGATGCTGTTCAATAAACCCATTCCGTTTGAAAAACTGCGCGGCGAGATTGCGATTGCCGAGCATGTTTCAAGGCTTGAGCAAAAAGACATCGAGCATTGTTTTGCCCGGCTGTTTTCCACCGATGACGGCAAGAAAGTCCTCGCCTGGCTACAGGTCATGACCTTTCACAAGGTGCAAGGCATCAATTCCACCGACGACCAATTGCGTTATGCCGAAGGGCAACGAAGCCTGATGGCTGCCATCCTTCGGCTCATTGATCGAGGAAAAGGTAATTAACAATTTTGTCATCCTGAGCCGAAGGCGAAGGATCTCATATGAGAGATTCTTCGCTGTGCTCAGAATGACAGCAACTTTCAAGGAGAAAAAGAAATGACACAAGAAAACCTGATGATACCCGACAAGTTCAAGGACGCCACGACCGGCGAATTGAAAGTCGAAAGCCTGCTGAGTTCCTATTCCGAACTGGAAAAGAAACTCTCCAAATCCCCATCCGTTCCGCACAGCGCCGATGATTATTGCGTTGAGTGCCAGCACGGCCTGTTCGGCGTGGATAAAGAGATGAACAAACGCCTGCATGACAAGGGTTTCACCAATGACCAGGTGCAATTCGTCT
>CAZUYV010000260.1:0-2778 GCA_964624435.1 uncultured Micavibrio sp.
CGGCGTGCAGACGGAATGTATAAAACTGAACGGCGCGATGGAAATCGCCCCTTCGCTCGGCCTTGCCAAGCGTATCGTCGATCTTGTGTCATCGGGTAGCACGCTGGTGGCCAATGATCTGGTCGAGGTTGAAAAGATTATCGATGTGTCCTCACGCCTGATCGTCAACCGCACGGCCCTTAAGACCATGCCCGATGTCATGCAGGACTGGATTGCAAAATTCCGCGCGGCGGTTAAGGCTTAGGCTTCAAACCATCAGGGCCGAGTTCATAGGTCCGCCCATGTTCATAGATATAATAGGTCGTTTGGGCCTCGTCCTCAGGATCGAGATTGGCGGCAAAGCTCATGGGGGTCTCGTCCATGGAATTGCGTCTTTTGCCGGAAACAGGTGCTTCCGGCATGGCAACTTCGCGAAAAGCTGGCGACGGACGTAATGGTATAACCTTTTCGTTCATGATTCCCCCAATCTGTTTTCATAATTTAAAAGATTCTCCTGCAAAATCAAGCCTAAATTCATAAAACGGATTTGCAATATTGCGGGAGCGGGCGTATACATCTCCCAACCCACGGAAACCCTAAGGAATTGAACGTTTATGGCCAAAGAAGATCTTATCGAGTTTAAAGGAACAGTGATGGAAGTTCTCCCGAACGCCATGTTCCGGGTCAAGCTTGAAAACGATCACATCGTTCTGGCCCACACAGCCGGCAAGATGCGCAAAAACCGCATCCGCGTTCTCGAAGGCGACACCGTGGTGGTTGAAATGACCCCGTACGACCTTTCCAAAGGCCGCATTATTTTCCGTGAAAAATAAGCTGATCCTCGCAAGCGCCTCTCCACGGCGATTGGAACTTCTATCGCAGATCGGCATAGTCCCCGATCAGGTCCTTCCCGCAGACATCGATGAAACGATTTTGAAAAACGAATTGCCGCGTTCGCTCGCGCTGCGCCTTGCCTGTGGCAAGGCCGCGAAGATTGCGGGTGAACATCCGGGCACATTCGTTCTGGCCGCCGACACGGTTGTTGCCGTTGGCCGCCGCATTCTCGATAAACCCAACAATGAAGATGATGCGCGCACCGCGCTCAAGCTTCTCTCCGGTCGCCGTCACAAGGTTTATGGCGGTATCTGCATCGTGGCGCCCGATGGAAAAACGAAATCCACTACTTGCGAAACAGTCGTTTCCTTCCGCCGCCTGAGCGAAGCCGAAATCGAAGCCCACATTAAAAGCGGCGAATGGGAAGGAAAAGCGGGCAGTTACGCCATTCAGGGCACTGCTGCCACCTACACCAAGTTCCTGTCCGGGTCATATAGCAATGTCATTGGCCTATCCCTTTATGATACAATGAGAATATTGAACTCTCTAGGCTATCCGGGAAAGGCATAGAACCCTTGGAAATACTGGTGGAAGAGCTGGATGGGGGACTTTGGGTTGCGGCCACCGACAAAGGGCGGCTGCAGGGGCTCGAAGTTGATCCGGGCGGCGAGGAAGTCCGCTGGGGTTCGATTTACTGGGGCAAGGTCACCCGCATCGATAAATCCATGGATGCCGCGTTTGTCAGCCTCGATGGCGATAATGAGGGCCTTCTCCACAATGCCGATGTCCGTATCAAGGACGCCAAGGGCAAAGTCACCAAGGGTGGATCCAAGGCCATTGGCCAGTTGCTGCAACCCGGCCAGATGGTCGCCGTGCAGGCCAAGAGCGGTTACCTCCGTCACGAAGATCAATTCGATTTCGCCCGCGAAGACAAAACACCCAAGCTCAGCATGGATATCACCATCCCGGGCCGTTATCTCATCTATGCGCCTTTCATGAGCGACAACGAAGTATCATCCCGCGTGCGCGATAAAAAACTGCGCGAGAATATGATGCAGATGATGAAAGTGTTCGACACGCTCAAGGGCCTCATCCTCCGTTCCGCCGCCGCCGACATGCAAACCGATATATTGATCCGCGAAGCGCGCATCATGGTAGATGTCTGGGCGCGGCTGCAGCCTTATTTCATCGGGGAAGAACCCGGCCTGATTATGGATGGCCCGGATGCATTTGAACGCACGATCGGCGATCATGCCGACAAGGTGATCGACCGTCTAGAGATCGTCACCATGGACCGTTACAGCGAGATTGAGGAATGGTGCGAAGTGTTCGCCCCCGACCTCGTGACCAAAATCAAGCCGGTGGAACTGGAAGAACCCGATGCCGAACTCGCGCTGTTCGATTACCGTGGTTTGCTTGGCGATATCGAGGACCTGTTTCAGGATTACGCGCTGCTGCTCCATGGCGGCAGTTTGATCATCCAGGAAACATCGGCCCTCACGGCCATCGACGTCAATCGCGGCGGGGATACGCGATCCGCCGCCGAAGTGAATGTGGAGGCCGCCGAAGAAATTGCGCGGCAGCTCCGCCTTCGCAATATCGGTGGGATCATCCTGATCGACTTCCTGAAATTCACGCAAAAGGGCGATCAGCAGAAATTCGTCAAACAGCTTTCGAAGATTTTCGATTCCGACCCCTGCACTGTTCAGATCCACGGCCTGACGGCCCTTGGGCTGGCCGAAATCACCCGGAAACGCCGCACCCCGCCTTTGAGCGAACGACTTGATAATATTGACAGTTTCCAATAAAAATCAGGGCTGGACAGCCCCTTCCCGATCCCTTATAAACCTTCTCACCGAAGACGGATGCCCCGGTAGCTCAGTCGGTAGAGCAATGGACTGAAAATCCATGTGTCGCCAGTTCGATTCTGGCCCTGGGCACCACTTTCCTTCTCACCCATAATCG
>CAZUYV010000261.1:0-2774 GCA_964624435.1 uncultured Micavibrio sp.
TTAAACGCATTACCAAACAGGAACGGGCGCGCGGCGTGAAGAACGAAGACCTTGCCTGGCATTTTCGCCACCATGCGCTGTTCGTTGCCTATGCACCGCTGGTGAATCCGAAATATGCCTGCGCCGTTGTTGTCGAGCACGGGGTGGGGGGATCGAAGGCAGCGGCGCCAGTCGCAAAAGATTTGCTGTTGATGGCGCAACAACGCGACCCGGCCACCAAGGCCATTATGGCGTCATCAGATATTGACCCAGAGGATACAAAGCATGGCTAGGCTGCAGGATATTCACAATGACGGTGCGCTTTTCCAGCGTTTGAAATATATCAACTGGGGGTTGGTTCTCCTCATCACCATGTTTGCCGGTATTGGTTTTACCGCGCTCTATTCCGCTGCGAGCGGCAGCTTTGAGCCGTGGGCAGAAAAGCAGATGGTTCGTTATGGCGTTTTCGTGTTCATGATGGTTGGCCTCGCGCTGATCGATATCCGGATTTATTACCGGCTGGCTTATCCCATCTATCTCATCTGTCTCGTGCTTCTCCTCTATGTCGAGGTGATGGGGCATATCGGGATGGGGGCGCAGCGCTGGATCAATCTCGGCTTTATCCAGTTACAGCCATCGGAATTGATGAAAATTGCCGTGGTGCTTGCGCTTGCCCGTTACTTTCACGGTGCCAGCGCGGAAGATATGAGGAATTTGCGCTTCCTTGCCATCGGTGTGAGTTTTCTTCTCGCGCCATTCGTCCTCGTGGCAACGCAGCCTGACCTTGGGACATCGCTCGTCATTGTCTTTGCCGGCGCTGCGATTTTCTTTACCGCCGGGGCGCCGTTGTGGATTTTCATTGTTGGGATCGTTGGCGGCATTGCCGCCGCGCCGCTTGGCTGGATGTTCCTGCGGGACTACCAGAAGAACCGTATTTTAACATTCCTAGAACCTGAACGTGATCCGCTCGGCACCGGTTACCACATCACGCAATCGAAAATCGCGCTGGGGTCCGGCGGTTGGGAAGGGAAGGGATTCCTGAAGGGCACGCAGAGCCACTTGAACTTCCTGCCCGAAAAACAGACCGATTTTATCTTCACACTGTGGGTGGAAGAATGGGGATTCTTTGGCGGTGCGTTGATCCTGTTGCTGGCCGGGGCGATCTTCTTCTATGGCGGATGGATTGCGTTCCGCTGCCGCCATTCGTTTGGGCGTTTGCTCGCCTTCGGGTTGATGGTTAACTTCTCCATCTATGTCTTCATCAATATCGCGATGGTGATGGGATTGATCCCGGTCGTGGGTGTTCCGCTCGCGATGATTTCCTACGGCGGGACGGCGATGATGTCCGTCATGATAGGCTTTGGCCTCATGATGGCGTGCAATGTTTACAAAGACGCTAAACTCCCGCGCATGTAATTCTTGTCTTTTGGGCTGCAAATTCAGTCTTCGTCATGCCCGCTTTATGCGGGCATCCGGAAAGCAGACCCCCGCACAAGGCGGGGGTGACAATGAATTAAAATTGAAGATTTTGATTAAGCGGCGTTGGCTTTGAAGGCGACGCCTTTTTCGGCCAGCAGATCTTGCAGTTCGCCGCTTTCAAACATTTCGCGCACGATGTCGCAGCCGCCGACAAATTCGCCCTTGATGTAAAGCTGGGGAATGGTCGGCCAGTTGGTGAAATCCTTGATGCCCTGACGGATCGTCGCGTCTTCCAGAACATTGACGTCCTTAAACGGAACGCCGATCTGGGAGAGGACCTGAACAACGGCAGCCGAAAAACCGCATTGCGGGAACACGGCCGTGCCCTTCATATACAGCACGACATCATTGTCGCTGATTTCTTTTTTAATTCGATCGAAGATTATATTTTCCATGGTGTCCTTATTCCCCCTTCTTATTATTCGCCCGGCACCGATGTATGGATTGCCAGAGCATGTAATTCCCGTCCCATTTTTCCTTGAAGGGCCTGATACACCATCTGGTGCTGTTTGACCCGGCTAACCCCGCGAAAGCTGTCCGCGATAATATGAGCAGCATAATGTTCGCCATCACCCCGCAGATCTTCGATGCGCACGTCGGCATCCGGAATCCCGGCGCGGATCATGCTGGCGATCTCGTCTGCGTTCATGGCCATAAGCCGTTCCCCCGTATTCCGTGCCCGCTTGTGGCAGGCATCAACCCTTTTTAAGATGGTTTGTTGCTGTTCAAATCAAGAATAGCAGCAAAAACATCCTCTTTGTAGAAGATAAAAGCACTCTCTCATGTAGTGGTTGCTAAACCATGCACGCAAAATATTAAGGAAAGTTTAACGGCAGTGCAGCAAAGCGTTATTTCGCTTCATTTACAATCTGTTGGCGCGCTTCTTCAAGGTAAGCGTCGAGCTTGATTTCGAGCGTGTGGGCGCTGATTTCGACCGCTTTTTCAGCCAAGGCGGCCTGTACGGTGCGCATCACATCGGCAAAGCCGGGTTCATCCAGATTGGCGGAAACGATGGAACCGGCGAACGCTTTGGCGTCATCCCCGGAGAGGCCGATCTGTTCCGCGACCCACAGGCCAAACAGCTTGCAAGCGCGGGCTTCGATGCGGAACATCACTTCCTGGTCGTAGGCATATTTGCTTTCAAAGGCCTTTTGGCGGTCATCCATGTTGGTCATAATCAATCCTTACTTTTATGTTTGTAACCTTCCCAAATTAGTATCATTTGAAATCCGCGAAATCCATTGTTATATGATGGACAAAATTTGTTAAGGAAAGCCGATGGCCAGCATGTTTTCACGCCGCAAAGTCCTCTATGA
>CAZUYV010000262.1:0-2759 GCA_964624435.1 uncultured Micavibrio sp.
CCAGAATAATACAGGCAAGGGGCATGCGGTTATCATCGGCCCGTTCAATTTCCAGCTTTATGCGCGGACGGATGTTTCCGGAATTACTGGCCTCGAAAGCCTTGCGCAACCGGTCCATCACTTCATCGGGATAATCCGGTTTGTTGGCATAAACGACAATCCTATCCTGCCCAATCACATCCATCGCGGATTCAAGGGGGTGACGGAGCGACCATTTGGTCCAGTAAGAATCGGCCATGAGCGTCAGCTGGGATAGGTGAGGGAACAGGCAAGCGGCCGGTGTTCGCGGTCGGCGCGTGCCATCCGGTCGATCATGACTTCGTGGGCCAGCGGCCCGGCGCCGATTTCCATAGCGGTTTCCAGATCAGTCGCCAGTTGTTGCGACAGGCCGATGCAGTCTGATTCTACGTGGATCACGAGGTCTGTGGGGGTTTTGCGTTCCACCGCCTGTGCCGCATGGGAAAAGGCGCAGGATGCCTGAACTTCTATTTTACTGATGGTCATGACTCTCTCCTTAGGTGATAACGATTCTCATCTAAGGCCTGTACAAGCGGCGGGTCAAGATAGAAAATGAGAACCATTCTCATTTATTTTGTGAACAGGGAGAGTTTGGGGAAGGGCGGCGAAGGTTATTCCTTGGGCGCGGCTTCTTCGAGCGTGATCTGCTTGTGGTACGGATTGAAGGCGGCGTTAATTTCGGCACCGAACAGGATGATCAGAGCACTGAGCCAGAACCAAAGCAACAGGACGGCGACCGCGCCAACCGAACCGTAGGTTTCATTATATTCGCCGAAATTGGAAACGAAGAGGGAGAAGAGATTGCAGGCGATGATCCAGAGGATCGTTGCCGCCACCGAGCCGTAACTAAACCATTGCCATTTTTTCTTCGCATGTGACGGGCCGTAGTAATACATCATCTGCAAACCTATGGCGGCGCTCAGTAGCAACAGGGGCCAGCGCAAAAGCAAAAGCGTATTCGAGATCGTTTCAGGGATATGGAAGAACGAGAAGGCCGCAGGCATCAAAGCAACAAGGGTTAGTGAGAATAGAAAATAGGCCACCATCACAAATGTAAGGCCGAAGGCGCGGCTGTTCAGAATCAGGATATTGCGTCGTTCCTTTTGATTATATGCAATGTTGAGCCCCTGTATCAGCGCCTTGACACCCTTGGTGGCACTGTAGACCGTCAACACGATCCCCATCAAAAGACCGATACTGAGGGCTGATGTGCTGGAGGATGAAATGGCGAGCGCCTGATCGGCCAGAATTTTCAGAGATTCCGCCGGAAGATAATCCTCCAGAAGATTGAGTTGTTCGCGAACGAAAGAGGGATCGGAGAATAATCCATACAACGAGATTGCTGCCGTCAGCGCAGGGAAGGCACCTAGAAAAAAGTAGAAGGCGATACCAGCTGCGAGCAAGCCGATGTAGTCCTCCTCTACATTTTTATAGAGGCGGATGAAATATTGCCCGGCCCTGGATTCAAGCAGTGTTGAAAAATTCATCATCATAATAACCGGGGACCAGTATATCCGGTTCCCGAATATTGTCACGCCACGCGGGAAACCTTGACCCCGGCATCGCCAAGGCACCATGACAGAATGGCCTTTTGCGCGTGGAGGCGGTTTTCGGCCTCGTCATAGATGATGCAGGCGGGGGAGCGTAGGACTTCCTCTGTCACTTCCTCGCCCTGATGAATGGGCATGCAATGCATGAAGATGGCATGCGGTTTGGCAAGAGACATCAATTCAGCATTGACCTGATAGGGCCAGAACATATCGATATTCTTGCCTTCCTGTCCCATAGAGACCCAAGTGTCGGTGACGATGACATCGGCATTGCGCGAGGCCTCTTTCGGGTCCGCCGTCACATTCGCATTGTTGTCGGCATTCTTGTGCAGGGATTCCGGAGCGGCGACCACGAGATCAAACCCGAATTTTTCGGAGGCGTGCAGGAAACTGCGCGTGACATTGTTGAAGTCACCGAACCACGCGACCTTTTTCCCCGCGACATTGCCGAGTTTTTCTTCGATCGCTTGCAGGTCTGCCATGATCTGGCAGGGGTGCGAATAATCGGTGAGGCCATTGATGACGGGGATGTCCGCATATTTTGCGAGTTCAGTCACCGTGTTGTGGTCCGACATGCGGATCATGATGGCATCAACGAAACGGGAGAGAACCTTGGCGGTGTCTTCAATGCTTTCGGCGCCCGTGATCTGCATTTCATTCATGCCCATTACAATGGTGTGACCGCCGAGTTGTTTCATTGCGACCTCAAACGACACGCGGGTGCGGGTCGATTTCTTGTCGAACATCATGGCAAGGGAGAGGCCTTCCAGCACTTGCGGCGGATTGAATTTCTGTTTTTTGAGGGCGTGGGCGTTATCAAGAATAGCGCGCAGCGTTTCAGCGGGAATTTCCGCAAGATCAATAAAATCGTGTGTCATGATAGGGTTATTTATACCCTATGCCGGTTTTAAAGTCTTTCTCAAAATGGCGAGACCTTCTTTTGCCTGCTTTTCCGTTAGGATCAGCGGGGGCACAAAGCGCAAGGAATTTTCACCGCAGGTGAGGGTGATCAATCCCGCCTTGAGCAGATCTTTCACAAGATCCTTGACGTGGCCGCCATTATAATCCGCGGCCAGCATCATGCCGACACCGCGCACATTCGAGAGCTGGTTGGTTTCACGGGCAATATCTTCAAGACCATCTTTCAGCACCTTGCCAACCTTTTCCACGTTTTCCATGAAACCCGGTTTC
>CAZUYV010000263.1:0-2731 GCA_964624435.1 uncultured Micavibrio sp.
CCACCTACCATTATGATGGTGTAAATAACGCAACGGTAGATCACGTGAAAAAGCACATACACCAAGGCTCATCCCACTTTAAAGATATCCACTGGCGGTATTATCTCTATCAATATGCCCGGTTATGCGAGAAGGTCGATTATGAAATCGGCGCTGTGATTTCTCATGATAGATTGCAAAAAAAGAGGTCGTGGGAAAACACAGGAAAGGCCGGGAAACCCTTGGAAGACGCGGGATTTGAGGTGCTTTCAAATAAAATCGTATTTTGCAAAAAAAATGGCCAAAGATCGCGTATTATTCGTCGCGTTCCTTGGCCATTTTTTTCTTTAATAACCTTTAAGAAACTTTAATAAGCCTTCAAAACCGCTTCAATAAAGGATTCATATACAAAAGAATCAAAAAAACAAAATCAAATTAAATGGCTAACACAAGAAAATAATGAAAATTTTTGATGGGACAGATGGGACATTTGATGGGACATGTCCCATCTGTCAAAAAACCAATGATATCAATCGGTTCAAGACTTGCACTTGGGAAACTTATTTCTGAAAAAAGTGCAATGTCAAGCTAATGAACATGAATTGAAATGAATAATTATACAAAAATGATGGATAAATCAATCAAATGAACTATAAAAAAATATCATGCTAATTTACTTCCTGCGGCTTCTTCTCTCCCCGCCCCATCCTTCAACCCATACGACTTTTGTTTTTTATCTTGCCCCATTATTAGACCATCTATTATTCCTTCAACTCTAATTCTATTGTCTCTCAACAACTGTCTAACCTTAGCTAAAAGTTCTAGGTCCTCTGGAAGTATGGACATCCCATTGATTGAAGGGTTTAAAACACTTGTTGTATTTTGGGGTTGGCTCTCATAAGGGTGTTCTTCCCCGATAAGTAACCATTCCATAGACACGGAGCATAGTTTAGAAAGTTTATATAGAATTATCGCTTCGGGGATCCGGTCTTTTTTTACGTAGTTTGTTAATGCTTGAGTAGTGATCCCTGCCTGTTCTGCTACTTGTTTCTGGGACAATCCAGACTTTTTTATAGACTCTTTAATTCTATCGCCAAATCCAATCATATTTTTCACCTCATTCCCAACAGATGTTACAAACAACTGTTTATTTAAATTAAACATTTGTATAACTTATTTGTTGTAAACAAACGTTTGTTGTATTACAATGAATTTGATGGACTGTTGAATCAAATATTAACACACATTATTACCGCATTACAGTATCGGTAAACCTAGCAGTTACATCATCTAGGAGATGCAGTATTGCGAGACAGGGGAGATGCTATGGAAAAACTAGCATTTGGGAATCGAGATGAAAATGACAAATGCCTATGAGGAGTGATGCTCATGAAGCATGGAAAGCGGCCAACGAGTCGCCAGAAACAAGAAATCAAACGAAGCGGATTCATTCCGGACAACTGGTTGGTTGAACGTGACACGAATGAATCCATGGTTATTGTTCATCGTTTGTCCGGAAATAAGAAATGTTTACACAAGTAAGGGGTGATTGATATGCCGAAGCTGACGAAGTTGACACCATGGGGCCGTGAGGTCAAAAAACGCCTCTTGGACTTAGACAAAACACAGCTATGGCTGGCAGAGGAAGTTGGGACGAGTGGCAAGTACTTGAACCTCATTCTTTACGGTCAGCGCTCCGGCAAGAAATACCTTCCGCGGATCCAACGCATTCTATGGCCTGATGATGCAGCCTGAATGCTACCCCATGAAGGGAGGTGATCAACATGCCGGATACCCACAATTGGATAACCCAAATCTGTGATGCAGACTTGCGACGGATTCCTGGTCATTCATTGCATGCTAATGTGATGACTTTGGAAGATGTAACCGAACTATACACGGAGTATCAAAAGAGAAAAGCCGCCATGGCCGGCGGCTAATCTCGGATTACTAAATAACCCATAGGTAGTATATCGCACAATGGCGGATTATGAAAGGAGTGAGGCGATGTCGGTCCTACTGTCACTAGAGGAAGTTGCTGGGCTCGAAGGGATATCTCGTGAGACTATCAAAAAGCGTGCTCAAAGAGGCAATATAAGTGCGGTTAAAGCACTTATCCCAGATGGCCCAGGATATCAATATTTCATCTCCCTCTCCGATCTGACCGCCAAGGCTCAAGCGAGATACTATCAAGAGCAACAAGGCAAAGCTCCCAGGCAACCCGCTCCAGCAGAGCGGTTGCAGGATAAGACATTGGAGCAGCTTTCCGATAAGCAGCGGGAAAAGGCAGCCCACTGGAAGCGCGTGCTGGAGGAATGGCGCCGGTTCATCTCTGACTATCCGAAACAGAAGACGGAGAAAACAGCAGAGTTTCTGGAAGAGTACAACCGCTGGCATCCGAGAATGCCGCTCACAGATCGCACGCTCCGTCATAAATGGAAGCTTTACCGCGACCTGGGCGAAGTGGCGCTGGCAGATGGCCGCGCCGATCGGGCGGATAAGGGCAGCACGACGATTCCGGAAACAGCCTGGTCCGTCTTCCTTCAATGGTGGCTGGATGAATCGCAACCCACTGTGTTGTATTGCTACGACCTGCTGATCGCCTGGGCGAAGTTGGAGAACATGACTGCGTTTCTTTCAAAGATTCCGAAGGTGGATAGTTTCTACCGGGAAACGAAAAAGGTCCCGCTTCCAGTTCTTAAATTCTTCCGTTATGGCGATAAGCGATTTGAAGATGAAGCCATGCCCTACA
>CAZUYV010000264.1:0-2723 GCA_964624435.1 uncultured Micavibrio sp.
CCGATACGCTCACGGCTGCAAAACGCCGCCACCCGGACGACAAATCCCAGATCAAGGAAGCCTTTACGAAGCTTTATTTCACCAGCCGCGACAAAACGATGGAGAGTTTAGGATTTCCTGATTCGGTGCGCGAAACGCCGGATGAAATCGTGAAACTCGCGGCCAAGGCCGCGAAGTAATCAGCGGGGAATAAGGACGGAATAAAACGTGTAGGCGGTTACGCCATCTTGCATCATATTCATACAGCCTGTCATTTTCCCCACTAGTTCGCCGCCAGCGGAAACTATATCCCGGTCCGAGTTAGTGGATGTGGCAAAAGTGCCATTAAAGTCGTTCCCACCCAAAATGTTAGAGGTCGCGTCCGGCGGATTTCCTCCCGTGTTCGTAACGCCGACAACCCTGTTTATGGCCAGACAGAGATTTTTATCGATCCCGGCCAGAAAAAAACTCAACTCTGGCGCAACCGTAGGCGTGCTGGGATGCCACATAGCGTCCCCGTTAAAATAAGATTGGTTGCAGAAATAGCACCCTGTGCCCGACTGGGTCTGTATGCCTATTGCTCTCCAATCTACAAATTGCAGAGGCCCTTTCGCATAAGTAAAAACGCTGCATGATCCGTCGGCTGGTGCATTCGGATTGATGCCCGAGGTCAAGGACCATCGAAAATTGATCTGGTTTTCGCTGCATCCGCGTGAACGCGCCGCATCGACGGCAGATTTTATACTGGCGGCATAGCGTATTAATTGTGATGCCTTGATTGTGGCCTGTTCTGTTGATCCCGTGTCTTCGCTATCGCTATTACTACGGGCCATCAATGCTGCAAGGCCACCCAGCAAAAAGATGGCGATCAGGATCAGGAACAGGGCATTGCCGGATTGATTAAAACCACGCTGTTTCATTATCTCGCTCCAAGAACACTATAAAATTTGTATTTGCCCACTGTGTGGTAAAAACAACCAGTTCCTTTGGAATTGAGAGTGGGGATGTTTGATGGTGAACCTATCGTTGGGGTAAATGCGCCTAAACTCAACCAGCCTGAGATAGACCTTGTCCATGCTCCATCGTTGCTTGTGGGAATGCTCTCACCGGGAAGGGTGTTTCCCACCTTTTCATTGACTTTGGCGCAGACTTCTTTCGGAACATTTAGCCACAGGATAATGTCTTTGCCATCAAGAAGGACATCACTGCCGAACCCGAACGCAACCGCGAACCCTGCATACCCATATTCATCAAAGTCCGCCCCCGCCGTACTGAATCTTACGGAGGTGCCGGCAGGTGGTTTTTGCCAGTTTATGCCGCCGCCACTCGGGCTGAAAACATTGCATGTGTCGGGCACACCGGCCATCGTGTAAATGGAGGGGGTTTGAAAAGCCGTGTGATAGAAACTTATTCCCCCATATAGGTTACATCCGTTGATTTGCAGATGTTTAACCGCATCGCGAACCGTGTTGGCATAGGTTATGATTTCTGAGGCAGCCAAATCAGCCTTTGAACCACTAACCTGCCCTTCGCCCGACCGGAACCCCTGGCTCATGACAAAACTGAGTGCGGCAAACAGCACGATCCCGATAAATATCCATATAAGGATGGAACCAGACTGGTTTTTTCGTTGAAACTCTTGATTTGTCATAGGGTTCTGGTCCATAAATGTCTTTAAATTCCTGTCATCCTGAGCGTTAGCGAAGGATCTCTGGTGGCTCTTTCCCTTGAGATTCTTCGGCGTTGCCTCAGAATGGCAAGCAACAACAACATTTTACCACAGAAGACCGTTATGACACACGCAGAAAAAAGCTCCGCCGCCCCGTTATCGACCGACCCGCGGGAGGCGCGCCTGCAGAAACTGGCGGCTCTGGAGGCGCGCGGCCTGCCTGGCTATCCGCACGTGTTCCCGCGCAGCCACAAGGCCGGGGAATTGCAGGATAAATATGCATCGCTGGAAAATGGCATCGAAACCACGGATGAAGTGGCCGTGGCCGGGCGCATCATGGCGATCCGCAACAACGGCATGTTTTTGGATCTGCAGGACCCATCAGGAAAAATTCAGGTTTTCTGTCACAAGGAATCGCTGCCGGAAGAGGAACTTTCGAAACTCGACCTGTTTGATATCGGCGATATCATCGGCGCGCATGGCACCATCCGCCGCACGCCGCGCGGCGAACTTTCCGTGCGCGCGAAGAAAATCGATATGCTGACAAAATCGATGCTGCCGCTCCCGGAAAAATACCATGGCCTGACAGATGTCGAGCAACGCTACCGTCAACGCTATCTTGATCTGATTATGAATGAGGAAAGCCGCAACACACTGCGCGCCCGTTCCCGCATTCTGCAATTGATGCGCAACTACCTGAATGATGTTGTCGGCGCTATTGAAGTGGAGACACCGATCTTCCACGCCATCATGGGCGGCGCCTCGGCCAAACCGTTTATCACGCACCACAATGCGCTCGATGCGGATTTCTATTTGCGCATCGCGACGGAACTGCCCTTGAAACGCCTCATCGTCGGCGGCCTTGCGGATTCCGTATACGAAATCGGCCGTATCTTCCGGAATGAAGGTATCTCGCTCAAACACAATCCGGAATTCACTTCGATTGAATCCTATCACGCATATATGGATTACTACGACATCATGGATTTGACCGAAGGCCTCGTCTGCCATCTGGTGGAGGAACTGCACGGTTCCATGAAACTTCCGTTCGGCGACAAGGAAATTGATTTCACGC
>CAZUYV010000265.1:0-2717 GCA_964624435.1 uncultured Micavibrio sp.
ATGTGGCGGACTGTAGTGCCATCCATGTCAAACAGGACAATGCTGGGCCGTTCATGTTTCATAATAGGGGTATGCTAGGCAGACAGGATGGTCTGTGCAATATGTTTTGCGCGCAAATTGGCTTCCTCATACTGCTTATCCGGAGAATTGTGATCCTGGAACAGGTCAGGAAGGTGCAGGGAGCGAACTTTGAGCTTGCCGGAATCCAGCAATCCTTCGCGGGAGAGGAAATGCAGGACGAAGGAGCCGAAGCCGCCAATCGCGCCTTCCTCGATCGTGAGGATCATTTTGTGGTTGTTTGCTAGCTGGCGGACAAGCTCTTCATCAATCGGTTTGGCAAACCGCGCATCGGCTACAGTGGCCTTGATATTTTTTTGTTCCAGTACGTCCGCGGCCATCAAAGCCTCGGCAAGGCGGGTGCCGTAGGACAAGATAGCGACATCACTGCCTTCGCGGACAATGCGGCCCTTGCCGATTTCGAGGATGGATCCGGTTTCCGGCATGTCAACACCAACGCCTTCGCCGCGTGGATAACGGAAAGCAATCGGGCCTTCATCATACGCGGCAGCGGTCGCCACCATGTGTGTGAGTTCGGCCTCATCGGATGGGGCCATCAACACCATGTTGGGCAGGCAGCCGAGATAGGGGATATCGAATGCGCCGGCATGGGTTGCGCCATCGGCACCGACAAGACCTGCGCGGTCCATTGCAAAACGAACGGGAAGGTTTTGAAGCGCGACATCATGCACGACCTGATCATAAGCGCGTTGTAAAAAGGTGGAATAAATTGCAACGAACGGTTTGTATCCTTCAGTCGCCATTCCGGCGGCAAAGGTTACGGCGTGTTGTTCGGCAATACCGACATCATAGGTACGTTCGGGGAATTCATAGCCGAATAGATCGAGGCCTGTGCCCGATGGCATTGCGGCAGTAATCGCGACAATTTTGTCATCCTTGCGCGCTTCGGCGATCAGGCTCTGCGCGAAAACCTTGGTATAGGCGGGGGCATTCGATTTTGCCTTGAACTGATCACCCGTCACGACATCAAATTTTGTGACGCCGTGCATCTTGTCGGATGAACTTTCGGCGGGGGCATAGCCTTTGCCTTTTTTCGTGATGGCGTGAATGAGGACAGGACCATCCGGGTGATTGTCGCGTACGTTTTTGAGAAGCGGGACGAGGTGATCCATATCATGCCCATCAATTGGGCCAATATAATAGAAACCCATCTCTTCAAACATCGTGCCGCCGCCAAGCGCAGCGCGGGCTGTTTCTTCGGCGCGTTTCGCGGCGTTCTTGATGGGGGTAGGGAGCAGGCTTGCAATTTTTTTCGCGGCATCGCGCGCTGTCAAATAGGGCTTGCTGGAAACAAGATTGGTCAAATGTTCGCTCATCGCGCCAACGGGCGGGGCAATCGACATATTGTTGTCATTCAGGATGACAATCATTTTTGATTTGAGCGTCCCGGCATTGTTCATGGCTTCATACGCCATTCCGGCGGACATCGCGCCATCGCCGATCACGGCGATCACATGATTGTCACCACCTGCCAGATCACGCGCGGCCGCCATACCAAGGCCAGCGGAGATAGAGGTGGAAGAATGCGCCGCGCCGAACGGGTCATATTCGCTTTCGCTGCGTTTGGTGAAACCGGACAGGCCATCACCCATACGTAATGTACGAATGCGGTCGCGACGACCAGTGAGAATTTTGTGGGGATAGGCTTGGTGCCCGACATCCCAGATCAATTTGTCATCGGGTGTGTTGAACACGGCGTGGATGGCAACGGTGAGTTCGATAACACCAAGACCCGCGCCAAGATGGCCGCCCGTAACGGAAACGGCATCGATGGTTTCAAGACGCAATTCCTGCGCAACCTGTTTCAGCTCTTCCAAGTTCAGCCCGCGCAATTCCGCCGGATCGGTGATCCGGTCGAGCAGGGGCGTTTTACTATCCTGCTGGCGCTGTTCTTTTTCGGAGGGCTTGCTCATAAGCCAATGTTCTAGGCTAAAAAAATGGCAAAACCAAGGACTTTTATGTCTTTGGAATATAACATTTAAACGGGTTAAAAATTACGTTCGGCGTTCGAGAACGTAGTTCGCGAGTTCTTCCAGCATATCGCCACGGCCATTGAACACCTTAAGGTGACGACAGGCTTGGCCAACCAGCATGGCGGCGCGGCTACGGGCTTCTTCTTTACCCATTGTGGAAACGAAGGTGGATTTCCCAGCCTTTTCATCCTGATTGGCAGGTTTACCAGTGACGGCAGTCGGGGCTTCGACATCGAGAATATCGTCTGTCACCTGGAAGGCAAGGCCAAGGTCATAGGCGTAATTGACCAATGCTTTCTTGTGCGGCTCATCCGCCTTACCAAGAATAGCACCGGCTTCACAGGCAAACGCCATCAGCTTGCCCGTCTTCATCCGTTGCATGCGGGAAATTGTGCCTAGGTCGAATTCTTCATGTTCACCGATCAGGTCGAGCATTTGTCCGCCAACCATACCCTGAGGACCGGAGGCTTCGGCAAGTTTGCGCACCAGTTCAACGCGGACATTCGGGTCCGGGTGTGTGTCGCGATCGGCCAGAACTTCGAAGGCGAGCGTGAGCAAAGAGTCACCAGCAAGAATAGCAGTGGCTTCATCATAGCGAACGTGAACGGTTGGTACACCGCGGCGCAGATCGGAGTTGTCCATGGCTGGTAAATCGTCATGGATCAG
>CAZUYV010000266.1:0-2712 GCA_964624435.1 uncultured Micavibrio sp.
CAGCAAGGAGTGGCAAGAGGCGCATTTTCATGAGAATCGATTATACCCTCTTGCCCAACTCTTTAAAGCCTATTTCGTCCAAAAACCGAGGATATCCGTGGTTTCCTTCAGGATTGGCTCGGCAATCGCATTCGCCCTATCGGAACTGTTCGCCAGAATCCGGTCGATTTCCGTCACATCACCCATCAATTCCCGCATGCGGGACGTGATCGGGCCGAGTTTGACGATGCACAGATCGGACAGAGCGGTCTTGAATTCCGAGAACGACTTGCCGCCGAATTCCCCAACCACCTTTTCCTTGCTCACATCGGCCAGCGCCGCATAGATCGTGATCAGGTTCTTGGCTTCCGGACGGCCATTCATATCCTCAATCGTGTCAGGCACCATTCCGGCATCGGATTTTGCCTTTTTGATCTTCTGCACAATCGTATCGGCATCATCGGTCAGGTTGATCCGGCTCATATCGCTTTCGGCGGATTTGGACATTTTCTGCGTCCCATCCCGAAGGCTCATAACACGCGTCGCATCACCCATGATCAACGGCTCAGGTGTCGGGAAGAAGGTCTTTCCACCCGCGATATCGTTGTTAAATTTGATCGCAATATCACGCATCAATTCCACATGCTGTTTCTGGTCATCACCGACCGGAACATGCGTGGCACGGTAAAGCAGAACATCCGCCGCCATCAGCACCGGATAGGTGTAAAGGCCAGCCGATGCTTTTTCCTTATCCTTGCCCGCCTTGTCCTTGAACTGCGTCATACGGTTCAACCAGCCGAGGGGTGTGATACAGCCTAGCATCCAGCCAAGTTGAGCATGGCCCAGCACCGCGCTTTGCGGAAAAATGATGGAGCGTTTTGGATCAACACCCGCAGCGATATAGGCCGCGGCAACTTCGCGCGTCGATTGTTTCAAGGTTTCGGGATTATATCCCGTTGTGTTGGCGTGCAGGTCAACGACACAGTAAATGCATTCCGTGCCTGGCTCATCCTGCAACTTGACCCAATTTTTGAGGGCCCCGAGATAGTTCCCGAGTTGCAAACGGTTCGTAGGCTGCATGCCTGAAAATATGCGTTTCATGGCTTAAACTTTCTTCTTCAGTAATTTTTTGAGATCGTGGAGACTGAGTGCGCCCGTCCCCACCACGGCGATGGAATATGTTACGAGGCCCGAGGCCACGAGAACAGAGAGCGCAACGATTTTTTCAATCTTGGTTCCATCATAATATCCGCTAGAGAGGTGAGCCACTATAGCCACAACCGCCGCCATCAGGCAAGTCGCGAAGATAATCCGGGGCAGCGAATGCATGAAACGCGCATCGAACTTCGCGGCTTTCATGTCCTTTAAGCCCTTTTTCAGCATGAAAAACTGCATCCAGCCGACGAGGCCAGTGGAAAGGGCAATCCCGGCGACCCCCATAAACTGGATGAAGATTAACGCGCCGCCGATATTGGTCAGGGCGCAGAGAACGCCAATCTTCACGGGCGTTGTCGTGTCCTGTTTGGAATAGTACGCGGTCGAAAACACCTTGCCCGCGACATAGGCGGGAACGCCCAGTGCATAGCCCATCAGGACATAAGCGGTGGTGGTGGCATCCTGCGCATCGAACGCACCGTTCTGGAACAGGACCTTGATGAGCGGCTCAGCCGCAATCAGCATCGCAACACCGGCGGGCAGCGCGAGCGCGAGGCATATTTCCAATGAGCGGTTAAAAAGCGATTGCGCTTCTTTCAGATTGTCACCCGCAAGTGCGCGGGAGAGCATTGGCAGCAGCGCGGTCCCCACGGCAATCCCCACCATGCCGAGCGGCAACTGGTTCAAACGGTCAGCGTAGTAAAGATAAGAAATAGACCCTTCGGCCAATGTTGAGGCGATAATGATATCAACGAACAGATTGATATGCACGACGCCCGCGCCCAAAATACCTGGCCCCATAAGCGTGAAAAGCTTTTTGATATCGGTATCGAATTTCGGAAGACGGAAACGAATGCCAATTTTGTATTTCCAGACAAAGGCGAACAGGCCGAAGAATTGCAAGATACCGGCGGCAAACAAACCCCATGACAATGCATGCCCGCCTGTCGCCAGATAGGGCGTTGCCAGATACAGCGCAGCGATCAGCACAAGGTTAAAAACAATCGGCGCGGCGGCAAACGGCGCGAATTTGTCATGCGCATTCAGAACACCCCCGAGCAAAGCCGACAAAGAAATCAACAGCAGATAAGGGAATGTCACCCGCGTCATTTCCACGGCGAGCGTGTAACGTTCTTCGCCGACATGGAACCCCGGTGCGATCAGGTGAATGATCCACGGCATAGCCACAATCGCGGCGATGGTGAATGGCGTCAGAATAACCGTCATCACGGCAAAGGCGTTGCTGGCGAAATCATCCGCCGCGGCCTCGCCATTCTGCCTCATCTTCTTGGCGTACATGGGGACGAAGGAAACGCTAAACGCGCCTTCCGCCGTCACGCGCCGGAAGAGGTTGGGAAGTTTCAGGGCTACGATAAACGCATCGGCAATCGGCCCCGCGCCAAGAATGGCCGCCGTCATCACATCACGGATAAATCCGAGGATACGGGATACACCGGTAAGGCCGCCCACCGTGGCCATTGCTTTGACGAGTTTCATGGGTTATGTCCTTACCATTATTCGCAAGGGATATCATCATGCAAAACAACCCCGAAAGCCAGTGGTTCGGCGAAGAACACG
>CAZUYV010000267.1:0-2707 GCA_964624435.1 uncultured Micavibrio sp.
AGAACGGGCACTCAACCGTGAAGGTCATATCTTCCAGCGTTGTGGGATGCTTGAACGTCAGGCTCTCGGCATGAAGTTGTAGGCGGTCGGCAGCGGCGAGCGCCTCACCCTTCGCATAGAACGTATCGCCAAGGATCGGGTGGCACAGCGCAAACATATGGATGCGCAATTGATGCGTCCGCCCTGTGCGGGGATACAGGCGAACACGGGTTGCATGTTCTTCGCGGGCAATCACTTCCCAATCCGTATGCGCTGGTTTTCCATGTTCGAAATCGACCTTATGGCACGGACGGTTGTGAAAGTCTTTCGAGAGCGGAAAATCGGCAAAGCCCGTGTCTGGCGTCAATTGGCCATAGACGCGCGCGACGTAGGACTTCTTGGTTTCGCGGTTTTCAAACTGGATGCCAATGAATGCATGCGCGGCTTTGTGCTTGGCCATTACGGCAACACCCGATGTATCCTTATCAAGGCGGTGCACGACGGATGCGCGCGGATGGATCATCTTTACCCGCAGTTCCAGACAATCGAACAGCGCTTTATCCTTGCCTGGAACATGCAGAAGGCCGCTCGGCTTGTTCAGCACGAGAATATCATCATCTTCATAGATGATGACCGGCGGATCCTTTGGCGGATCGTAAAAGAATGTTCCTGGCGGGCTGTTTTCCATGGCGGGGGGATCCTATGGATTTGCGCGGGAAATAGCAAGAAAACCATAAAAGACGGGCCGGACGTGGGGAAGACATCCGGCCCGTAAGGGGAACTATCGCAAACCTGAAATAGGAGTATCAGGCCGCGATAAGCGCCCGCATTTCCAGCGGTTCAATAACATTGATCAGGACACCATTGGGGTCGCGCACGATGAAGTGCGGGCCGCCGTGAATCTTGTCAGTGCTGAAATCCTTGAAGAACTCAAGACCTTCCATATAAAGATGGTCATAGAGGTCTTTAACATTCGGAACACCGAGATTCAGGATCAGGCCCTGTACAGGGGATACTTCTTCTACACATTGATGATTGGTGTCGAACACGGCGATACACATTTCGGGATCATCCCGCTTTTGCAGCAGGGTATAACCATCTTTTTCGATGGTCGCGACGAACCCGAAGAAATCTTCATAGAAATTGACCGTATCAACCAATTTGTCGGACACGAGTGTGGCGTGAAAACGTCCCATAAAAACCCTCCGCTTCTAAAGCTGTTTGGACCGCTATCGGTAATTATTGACACTGCCAATAATTACTGACTGACAGACAGTCAATATATAGCTTATTGACATACTGACAACTCGTCAATATCGTTTTTTGACTAGCAGTCAGTCGGTTTCTGCATAATAGTAAAAACGCATATAACAAGAGTTTGATTTCATGGCCAAAAAGAGCGGTCCCAACAGGGAAAATCTAGAGGCGACAAGGCGCGTTTTTTTAACGATCGCCCGCAAGGAATTCTCGACCAAAGGCTACTATGGCGCCTCAACAGGCGATATCGTGGATGAAAGTGGGATGGCCCGCGGATCCCTCTATTACCATTTTGGCGATAAGAAAGGCCTATTCAAGGCTGTCTATGAAGAAGCCATGGTCGAAATGCGAGCTAGCATCGTCACCAAGATCAGCCCGATCGATGATGTGTGGGAAAGATTTATGGCAGCCTGTCTCACATCGCTCGACCTTTGCATGAAGAATGATCTGCGCCGGCTTATTGTTGATGTTCATACGGCCCTCACCTATCGCGAACGCTTTGAAATTCTCTCCCGCACTTTGCTTGAAGAAATGGTCACTATTCTTAATGACGCCATCCATGCCGGATATTTTAAAGGGCATGAACCGCGCACATTGATGATGATGATTTTTGGCATCATCAGCGAATCCGGGCGTAGTTTTGAATTGTCCGATGATGTTCCAAAAACGCGGCAGGTTTTGGGTGACTGCCTCGTGATGTTCCTGGAGCGCGCGCGTGCCTGACAAAATATCGATTGCCGATCTGGTGCCGATGGATGTTTTCATACCATCGGAACCAATCGAAATTGATGTTGTTTACACCAAGGCCAGTCATCCCGAAAATATTTTCAAAACGGCACTCTATCATCCAGATACGCGCCTATGCCTTCACAAGGATCTTGCCAAGATCGTCATTGCCGCCGCGCGTAGTTTACATGATCAGCACGATACCATTTTGATCCTTAAAGATGGGTTGCGGCCATATGAATCGCAGGTAGCCATGTCAAAAACACAAATCGTGAAAGACAACCCGCACTGGCTTGAAGAACCGACCCGATTGATTTCTTCGCCGGGTGCAGGTGGTCATCCGCGTGGTATGGCCATCGATGTTTCCCTCCGTACAACGAAGGGAACCGCTGTTGATATGGGAACCATCTTCGATGAGATGACTGATCAATCAGCGCGCGCATATACAGATTTTAATATGCCTATTCTGGAGAACAGGCGTATCCTTGAACAAGCCTTCGTTCTACAAGCGCAACTATTGAGCCTGCCAATGCTACCTTTGCCATCTGAGTGGTGGGATTTCCGTTTTCCCCGCAGTTATTCCGAACAATGGAGCGCGTTGCATGAAAACGATCTTCCTTTGCCGCTTCGCACAATCAATCCTGCACACGATGATACGGGTATATGGGATCAGCGCTTTGACATTTGCAGGAAAGAGGTTCTTAATTCTCTCTAATATATACTGGATATAAAGGAGAATTCTCAT
>CAZUYV010000268.1:0-2700 GCA_964624435.1 uncultured Micavibrio sp.
AAATGACAAAAGTTGCAGCTATTACACTCAGACCCGGAAACGTTATTGACCGCGACGGCGATGGCCGCCTCTGGGTAATCACAGGTTATGAAATCATGCAGCCAGGCAAAGGCTCCGCCGTGATCCAGATCGAAATGCGCGATGTGCGTCAGGGTAACAAGGATAACGTGCGTTACCGTACACAGGAAACGCTGGAACGCGTTCGCCTCGACCAACACGAAATGCAATACCTCTATAATGACGGTGGTGACATCTACACCTTCATGAACAAGGAAAACTTCGAACAGATCGAAGTGAAAAAAGAAATCATCGGCGATCAGGCCAAATGGCTTCAAGACGGCATGGATGTCGAAATCGAAATGTTCGAGACTGAGCCGTTGAACGTGACGATACCTGAAATGGTGACCGTCACTGTTGAAGAAGCCGAACCTGTTGTTAAAGGCCAGACCGCCTCTTCTTCTTATAAGCCAGCCATCGTTACCGGCGGTGTCAAAGTTATGGTTCCACCGTTTATCGATGTTGGCACCGTGATTATCGTCAAGACCGAAGACGGTTCCTACAACACACGCGCCAAGGAATAACCCATGCCTATCGTTTCCCCGATTATGACCGTGATGATCCGCGCGGCGGAAAAAGCCGCACGCGGACTCCTGCGCGATTTCGGGGAAGTTGAAAAGCTTCAGGTATCCCGCAAAGGCCCAGGTGATTTTGTCACCGCCGCCGACAAACGTTCCGAAGAAGTTATTTTCGAGGAACTGAAGAAAGCAAAACCCGATTATTCCTTCATGATGGAAGAATCCGGTCAGGTGAAGGGCAACGATCCTGACCATGTCTGGATTATCGATCCTCTCGATGGCACTCACAACTTCATGCACGGTGTTCCGCACTGGTCGATTTCGATCGCGCTGGAACAACGCGGTCAGGTTGTTGCCGGTCTTGTTTATGATTGCGCCAAGAACGAAATGTTCACGGCGGAAAAAGGTGGCGGGGCGTTTATTCATGGTAATAAACGCCTGCGTGTTTCAGGTCGCAATGTTCTTGAACAATGTATGATCGCTTCGGGCCAACCCCGCGCCAATAAACAACAACGCGAATTGTTCTGGCGCGAAATGGAAGCAGTGGCCAGTGTTGCCCCCATGGTTCGCCGTATGGCCTCGGCCGCACTTGACCTGTCCTATGTCGCCGCAGGCCGCATGGATGCCTATTGGGAACGCGGCGTAAAGTCTTGGGATGTTGCCGCAGGCTACCTCATCGTCAAGGAAGCGGGCGGTATCACCACCAGCATCGATAATGAAGAGAATCCCATTCACAGTGGTGAGATCATTTCCGGCAATCAGCAAATTCATGCCGACCTGCGCAAGTTGATTAAAAACGCGTAAAAAGCTCTCCTTCGCCTTGTTTTGGCCTGAAATCTGGGCGTACAATCGCCGCATCATGCCGATCAGCGCAATCATCCTCTGTCTGATGTTTATACTCGCTGCGAGTTCCACAGCGCTTGCGCAGGATGATTCCTATGTCCCTCCGCCGATGTTTGAAGATGATCAGGTTCGCCCCAAAAGCGATACGGGGAATATTGTCGAACCGCGCGCATCGTCGATGGACAGTGTTAAGCCAGCCCCGCCTTTGGCACCAACCGCGCCAACTGCCGTTCAAGTTCCGCAGCAGCCAAAATTCATGCAGCCTATTGTTGAGGGCAAACCAGACAAACCGGAAAAGAAGACGCCTGTTGTAAAAAAACCGAAGAAACCAGAAGCGGTAAAGGTTGAGAAGCCTGAAAAATCAGAAACGCCGCCTACCGCTATGACTGCTGCGCCCGTCCCTGTTCCGCCCAAAAAGCCTATGGCACCAGTAAAGGAAGCCACTAAACCTGAAGAAGATAAGCCTTCGGCACCAACGGTAAAAGCCCCCGCACCTGCCAGCAAGGTCACAAGCGAGGGTGTTGTGACCGGCCCTAAAACCATGCCTGCCGTGCCCACCCAAACAGTAGAACAGCAGGTTTTGGATTTAACCGCGCCGATCCCAGGAGCGCCAACGCCGCGCGGTCCGGAAGAGTTGCCAGAAGGTGAAACCATTATGGAACGCCATCAGCATCAGGTTCAATCGGAGCAGAAGAAGGATGAGCAGGTTCAGGTGGATGAGAACATTGCCGCCGCCATGGCGAACAATGTGACGCCTGCCGAATTTGAATCCGACAAAGCGCAGAAGGTTTTGAAAAAGATACTTCCTTTTCAGCCGGGCCAGATTGAACTGACGGAGCCTGATTTGCTGTCCATCGGTGCAGGGATTATGAAGGAGCTGAACAAGCGTGATCACTGGCGGATTCAGATCCGTTCCTTTGCGTCATCGGATGGTAAGGGCATCAATGCAGACAAACGTATTGCCCTGTCCCGCGCTATCGCGCTTCGCAAATCTTTGGTCAAGCAGGGCGTGCGGCCATCACGCATTGATGTCCGCGCCGAAGGAAACCTACCTGCGCCTGTGGGTGAAAGCAGCGACCGCGTGGATGTTTATCTTTACAGCCCCGTAGAGAAACCAGAAATTTTCTAACAAATTATGTCAATACGATGCTGCTCTGCTGGCCAAAACCCGGCCATTCGTGTGGATAAGGCCGCTTCCATCACTCGGATTTATTGACAAAAAACCCCAGAAACGGGCAGTTTGGACTGGATTTCCAAATCGAATATGTTTATGTCTAACACG
>CAZUYV010000269.1:0-2698 GCA_964624435.1 uncultured Micavibrio sp.
CTCCCCCTCTTTCATCAGGATCTGGTCTTTGCCAACCGAGCGGCGATCAAAAATAGTATCGTTACGTGTTTTCATAGCGTGATTATTACACACCCGTGCAATGGATCAAACCATGTATTGGCCGCCATTGGCGGTTATGGTTGACCCGTTTATGAACCCGGCCTTGTCGGAAGCCAGGAACACAACGATGTCGGCAATTTCCTTAGGCGTTCCCATCCGGGCCACCGGGATCTGGCGGATAATGGAATCCAGCACATCCTGTTTCATCGATGATGTCATGTCGGTCGCAATGTAACCCGGGCAAATGGCGTTGACCGTAATTCCCTTGGCGGCGCTTTCCAGCGCCAGCGCCTTGGTGAACCCCAACATCCCGGCCTTGGCCGCG
The DNA here is from genome assembly GCA_964624435.1 of uncultured Micavibrio sp. Taxonomy (GTDB): domain Bacteria; phylum Pseudomonadota; class Alphaproteobacteria; order Micavibrionales; family Micavibrionaceae; genus Micavibrio_A. The sequence goes on from CAZUYV010000269.1 coordinate 386, forward strand.
GAATAATTGGTCTGACCGAACTGACCCTTTTGACCGTTGATGGAACTGATATTCACGATCCGGCCAAAGCCGCGTTCACGCATCCCGCCAATCACGGCGCGGCACATTGAAAAACAGGAGGTCAGATTGGTTTCAATGACTTCGTGCCAGACTTCGGCTGACATCTTGTGCATCATGCCATCGCGAGTAATCCCAGCATTGTTAACGAGAACCGAGACCGGGCCCATTTCGGCCTCTATCCGGCCCACCCCATCCTGACAAGCAGCAAAATCTGCGACATCGAATTTGAAGGCCCGGGCATTGGTTTGCTGCTCACACGCCTTGGCGGCATCATCGTTGCCATGATAGATGGCGGCGACCTGATATCCCTCCTCCATCAGACTCTTGGTAATCTCTAGGCCGATCCCGCGGGTACCGCCCGTGACTATTGCTACACCTGACATTGTTCTAATCCCTGTATGTTCTTATAAGTTTTTCCATTCGGCGGACGCATCGCGCTCCACGCACATCGCAATTCCCATACCGCCGCCGATGCACAATGTCACCAAGCCTTTTTGCGATTTACGGCGGGCCATTTCATGCAGCAAAGTCACCAGAACGCGGGCACCAGAAGCCCCGATCGGGTGGCCCAGAGAGATCGCCCCGCCATTGACGTTGACCTTGGCCGGGTCAAGTTTCAGTTCTTTCAAAACGCAGCATGCCTGCGCCGCAAATGCTTCGTTGGATTCTACAAGGTCAAGGTCACCCACAGACCAGCCTGCTTTTTCCAGCGCCTTTTTGGAGGCCGGGATTGGCCCGGTCCCCATGACCGCAGGATCGACCCCTGCTGTCGCCCAAGATTTAATTCGGGCAAAGGGGACAAGACCACGTTTGCGGGCCTCGGATTCACGCATCAAAACAACCGCCGCTGCACCATCATTCAGACCGGACGCATTCCCGGCTGTGACTGTGCCATCGCCCTTGAAGGCGGGACGGAGTTTGCCAAGCGCATCGGCTGTCACGCCTTCGCGCGGGAATTCGTCTTTATCGACTGCAATCTCTTCCTTTTTGACCTTCACGGTCACAGGGGTGATTTCATCCTTAAACTTGCCAGCCTTCATTGCGGCCTCGGCCTTTTGCTGCGACCCGGCCGCGAACTCGTCCTGATCGGCGCGGGAAACGCTGAATTTTTCCGCAATATTTTCAGCCGTAATACCCATGTGGTAATCGTTGAAAACATCCCACAGGCCATCCGTAATCATGGTGTCTGTAAGACTGCCATTGCCCATCTTGATGCCTTGGCGCAGTACAACGGCGTGCGGCGACAGGGTCATGTTTTCCTGCCCGCCAGCCACGACGATATCGGCATCGCCATTGGCGATGGATTGCATGCCAAGTGCCACGGCGCGGAGGCCGGACCCGCAGACCTGATTGATGGTCATGGCCGTCTTTTCCTTGGGGATACCGGCCAGCATCGCGGCACGGCGGGCCGGATTCTGGCCCTGAATGGCGGTCAGAACCTGCCCCAGAATAACGTCGCCGACTTCATCCGCACCAACCTTGGCATCCTGCAGCACGGCCTTGATGACCGTAGCGCCCAGTTCATGGGCTGGCGTATTGGAAAAAACGCCAGAGAAGGAACCTATGGCGGTTCTTTTTGCGGCGACGATAACGATGGGGTCGGTCATGCGAATATCCTGACGATTAGAGGGGCGAAAATCTAACGGGACAATAAGGCGACCGCCCCCGCATTTCAAGACCGCATAGCCAGAAAAATCAGGAATTATTGGTGGGCAGCGCACCAATCGGCAATGGGCTTCCACGCCTGCTCAACCGCCTTGGACCCGGCCAGCAAACCCACATGCCCGGTTTCGCATACGATGGTGCGGGCAGCCTTGTTCTGGACCGCAAACCCCAGCGCGGCATCAGGCGGAACAATCCGGTCCCCCTTTGCCGCTATAATCAGGGTCGGTGTCGTAATTTTCGCCGCATCGATGGCCTGGCCCAGAACCTGCCACTGTCCCAAAAACGGCTCATTCTGCTCATACCAGTTCGTCAGGCAGGTCTTGGCTATGCCGGACGGTAAATCCACCCCTTCGTTCAGCCAGTCTTCCACCGCAACAAACAGGTTTTCCTTGCCCTCTTCTTCCATCCGGGAAAAGGAGGCGAATTTCTTGATGCTGCCTTCGGGGTCGAGCGAGGCGAAAACCGCCTGCATCCAGCTATCCGGCAAACGGCTATATTGCTGCATATAGAAACTGGCCATCGGGCTCATGATGCTCAGGCGGTTCTTGAGATAGCCATTCTGGTCATGGAAATTCCACGGGGTGGCCA
>CAZUYV010000270.1:0-2693 GCA_964624435.1 uncultured Micavibrio sp.
CAGGATTGGCAGGGGCAGGGCTAGCCGGATTTGTGCCTGATTTAGGCTTGCTGGACGGGAAGAAAACCCCGCGAACCCGGCCATCGCCAGAGGTCGAGCCAAACATCTTGCTGACATTGGTGGTCAAATTGACCTCGGCACGGTCGCCTTCGATAATATTCGGGCCGCGTTCTATTTTCACCTTGCCGTGAATTTCGGCGATGTTGGTATCGGCATGGTAGATGCCTTTTTGGCCGCGTAGCGTTTCGGTGGGCGTCACGATCACGACATTGCCATCGGCCTGTAATGTATCGATGTTGCCTGTCCCGGCGGGTGTACCGGTGGATGTTACTGCGCCCTTATCCTTAAATGTCGCGGTAATGGTGTTGGCGGACAATGTGTCTTTCCCCCTTACTACCTTGGCATTGCCTACGGCCTTGGCCTGCCGTGCATTGGGGAAATATTCCATCTTTTCCGTGGCGGTCACGGTTTGGTCTGGTGAAACGAGTTTGAGATTGCTGCCTGTCAATGTGGCCACGGCACCATCAACATCATAAACGGCCTTTTCGCCGTTCGCGACATTCCCGCCATTGTCGATCGTGACATTGCCTTCGGCGATCAGCTGATAAATCTCCATCGACGATGTTGCGCCTTCACGGTAATTGGCGGTGGCAAGATCGGATGTAATCGTCACATCGCCTTGCTTAATAATCACATCCTCGCGGGCAATGTATTTTTTGTCATTGCGCAGCCATTCCACGCTTTTCGTGGCGGTGATCTCGATAGGCTGGCCACTATTGTTGTTGGCAACAGGGGCAGGCGTTGGTGCAGCCACCGGTGGTGCCATTGCTGCAGCAGAAACAGCGGGTGCAATGGGCGCTGTCAGGTCGGTTTGCTGCGCCAGTGTGGCACCGGAAACAAGCACCAGCGCGGCGGTCATAACAAGAAGCTTTTTCATGGATTATTCTCCTCCCGGCGAAAGATTGATATCTTCGCTGTATAAAACGACTTTGGCGGGGCCTGTAAAAACAAGGTTGCCGCTCACGCCATCGCCTTCAAGCCCGGTCGATTGAATGGTGCCGGCGGGCCCCTGCACATACACATCCAATCCCGAAAAGGCTTTCTGCGTGACCATATCGACGCGTAATTCTTCGGAGGAGAGGACGTAGCCATCGCTGTGCGTCAGATGCACATTGCCTTCGAGATTGAGCTTTTGTTCCTTTTGCTGATAGATGCCCGTATTGGCATCAGCCCCAAGTTTTGCACCATTGGTCATGGTCAGCTCGGCCTTAGGTTTTTCAAGATTCAGAATATCGGGATTTGTGCGGTCCTGCGTCGCGCGATCAGCCGTTACCATGTAAGGCTGGTTCTTTTCATCGACGCTGTTGAAGACGGGTTTGAGCAGTTCGTTCTGGACATTTTCCGTCTGCGGCGCGACCTGCTCTCGTTTGAGCGGCTCAACGCGCCGGCCCGCATCTTCCCATGTCAGGACCACGACCGTCATACCCACAGCGATCAGTGGCAGCACAACCCGCATCCAGCGAATGAAGCGGCTATAACCCCTCCCAACCTTCGTATCGGTGTCCCGGCTATGCGACAGGGCGGTCAGGCGTGAATCGGTGTTGTCGGAAAAATCTTCCATATCCATTGGTTACCGGAAAACGACCCCTCAGGCAACGCCGCGTTGCAGGCAATCTTGCAGGCGGATCAGGCCGGACAGCTTGCCTGCGGTATCATGCACGATCAGGCTGGTCAGATACTGGCCTTCGGTTTTGGTCATGACATTGAGGGCCTCTACGGCCAGCGCGGTATCAGTGATGGATTTGGGATTGTGGGTCATGATTGCGGCCGCATCTTTTTGCAACAAATCCGGCGACATGTGGCGTTTCAAATCGCCGTCGGTAATGATCCCCGCCAGTTCGCCTTTATCATCGGACAACAGAACACAGCCGAGGTTTTTCTGGGCCAACAGGACAATCACATCACCCATTTTTGCCGTGGTTGGCAGCAACGGTAGGTCTGCCTTTTTGTGCATGATATCGCCAACGCTCAAAAGCTTCTGGCCAAGTTTCCCGCCGGGATGGAAAACACGGAAATCTTCGGGCGTCAGGCCCATCCGTTCCAGCAGGGCAACAGCGAGGGCATCGCCCAGTGCCATCATCATGGTGGTCGATGTGGTAGGGGCAAGGCCATTGGGGCAAGCTTCGGGCGCACGGGGAAGCTGCAGCAAAATATCGGCGTGTTTGGCCAGCGTGCTTTCCGGCTTGCTGGTAATGGCGATCAATGTAATGCCAAAACGGCGCGTGTAATGGATAAGATCGGAGAGTTCCGCATTCTCACCGGAATAGGACAGCATCAAAACGATGTCCCCTTCCATGATCATGCCAAGGTCGCCATGGCTGGCTTCGCCGGGATGCACAAAATGGGATGGCGTGCCGGTCGATGCGAGCGTCGCCGTCAGTTTTTTGCCCACATGGCCAGACTTGCCGATACCGGCCACGATTAAACGGGCGCGGCGTTCGGTCTTCATCTGGTGGATGATATCAACGGCTTTTTGGAAGTTGGCATCGAGCGATTCTGCCAGTGCCTTGAGGCCAGCCATCTCGGTCAGAATTGCAGTACGACCGGTTTCAAGGCTGTTGCTCATTGTGCTTTCCGTTGGCTTAGTGCGCGAAGATGTCAATTTCAGGCCATCCTTCCAGATCAAGCGCCGA
>CAZUYV010000271.1:0-2680 GCA_964624435.1 uncultured Micavibrio sp.
CTGAAAGCGGAAGAAGCCAAGACCAATGCTACCCAGACTCAAAGATACAACAACGATGGAAACAGGGCGGAAAAGAGATTAAAACCGGGTGGCTGTAAAGATTCAGAAATTTCTTATGAAACACCAAACGGCAATAATCCAAACCCTTCTGCCCCTGCAGACAAGCATTGCCACGTATTTAATATTGCAGGAGGCGGAATTGCGTTCAAAGGCAATGATTCAGTTTTGACACCAACAAATTGCGCCACGACTGGCCAAATCTGTACAGAAGGATTTATCAATATTGGCACAACCGTTGGCGGAGCTAGACTGTACATAGCAGCGGCCAATGCATCAGGAGATGTTGCGTGGGGGACTTCTCCTCATGTTAATACTGGCACATCCTCTCAGAATGACGGAAAAGCAAACACCACGACTTTGGTCGGTCTAGTGGGTGGCAGCCCTTATATAGCAGCCCAACTATGCAATAACTATTCTGAGGGTGGATTCAGCGATTGGTACCTTCCTGCAGAATACGAAATAAATGCCGCCTATAATAATCGTGCCCAAGGAAACATTACGGCCTTTTTTGCCCCTGTAGCAGGCATTTATTACTGGAGTTCTTCGCAAGCCGGGCTTAACTATGCCACACGGGCAACATTCACCACGCCAGGTTCTTCCGGCCTCGTCAAAGATGTTCCCTTTGCCAGCGTTCGCTGTGCCCGCCACGATTAAGTTATTCCACCGTCTCTTTATCAGCCGGTTTTTTCCGAGGGGATTTTTTCCCGGATTCGATATCGAAATCCAGCTTTCCATCCGCAACATTGATATGAACCGTGCCACCGCCAGTGAGTTCGCCAAACAGCAATTCTTCCGCCAGCGGACGTTTCACATGTTCCTGAATAACGCGGCTTAGCGGGCGAGCGCCCATCGCAGGATCATAACCTTTTTTCGCCAGCCATTCGCGCGCTTCGTCAGACAGGACAATCGCCACGTTCTTCTCGGTCAATTGTGCCTCAAGTTGCGCGATGAATTTATCGACAACGCGAACCATCGTTTCAGGGGCCAGCGCCTTGAATGGGACGATGGCATCAAGACGGTTGCGGAATTCCGGTGTGAACATCCGGGTGATCGCTTCCTTGTCTTCATCGACACGGACCGAACGTTCAAACCCGATTGGTGCCTTGGCCAGTTCGGCCGCACCAGCATTGGTTGTCATGATCAAGATGACATTGCGGAAATCAACGACCTTGCCGTTATTGTCCGTCAGCTTGCCGTAGTCCATCACCTGCAGCAAAATATTGTAGATATCGGGGTGGGCCTTTTCGATTTCATCGAGCAGGAGAACACAGTGCGGTTGCTGATCCACTTTATCGGTCAGCAAACCGCCTTGGTCAAACCCGACATAACCGGGAGGCGAGCCAATCAGGCGCGAGACCGAATGACGTTCCATATATTCGGACATGTCAAAGCGGTTGAGTTCCACGCCCATCGTCTTCGCCAGTTGGCGAGCAACTTCGGTTTTACCAACACCCGTAGGCCCTGAGAACAGGAAACAGCCAATTGGTTTATCCGGATCGCGCAGCCCCGCACGCGACAGTTTGATCGCATCGGTAAGCGTGTTGATCGCGGCGTCCTGATCGAACACCAGAGTTTTGAGATCGCGTTCAAGATTTTTGAGCGCGGTCTTGTCATCCTTGGTGAGCGATTTCGCCGGGATGCGGGCAATGACGGCCACAACACCTTCGATATCGGTGACATCGATGATTTTCTTGCGTTTGTCCGCAGGCACCAGCATCTGGGCTGCGCCAACCTCGTCGATAATATCAATCGCCTTATCAGGCAGTTTGCGATCACCAATATATTTGGCAGAAAGTTCCACGGCGGCCTTCAGCGCATCATCCGTATAAGTCACGCCATGATGTTCTTCGTAATGGGTTTTAAGGCCTTTGAGGATTTCGATGGTTTCATCGATCGTCGGCTCATACACGTCGATTTTTTGGAAGCGGCGCACCAGCGCGCGGTCTTTTTCAAAATGATTGCGGTATTCTTTATAGGTCGTCGAGCCAATGCAGCGCAATGTACCGTTCGACAAAGACGGTTTCAAAAGATTACTTGCGTCCATCGCGCCGCCGGAAGTCGCGCCAGCGCCGATGACCGTGTGGATTTCATCGATGAACAAAATAGCGCCATCGATTTTTTCGAGTTCAGCCAGAACCTGTTTGATGCGTTCTTCGAAATCGCCACGGTAGCGCGTGCCAGCCAGAAGCGAGCCCATATCGAGCGAATAGATTACGGCGTCTTTCAGGACATCCGGCACTTCGCCTTCAACGATTTTCTTGGCGAGGCCTTCGGCAATCGCCGTCTTCCCAACGCCGGGGTCGCCAACATAGAGCGGGTTGTTTTTGCTGCGGCGGCAAAGAATCTGGATCGTGCGATCCACTTCCTTCTGACGGCCGATCAGCGGATCGATCTTGTTTTCGCGGGCCTTGTCATTCAGGTTTTTGGTGTAGGCCTTCAGCGCCTCACCACCAGTTTTGGGGCCTTCACCATTTTGTTCTTCTTCAGTGCCGCGCGGTGTTTTACCGGGGTCCGTCTGGCCCGGCACCTTGGCAATACCGTGGGAGATATAATTGACGGCATCAAAGCGCGTCATATCCTGTTCCTGCAGGAAGTAGACGGCATGCGATTCACGTTCGGA
>CAZUYV010000272.1:0-2657 GCA_964624435.1 uncultured Micavibrio sp.
CAGCATTAGATTTGATCCCCCAGCCAACTGTTTCCCATGACCGTATCCTGATCCTTGACTTCGGATCCCAGGTCACGCAATTGATTGCCCGCCGCCTCCGCGAGCTCAGCATCTATTGCGAAATCTGGCCTTATAATCAGGCCGATGAAGCCCGGGTCAGAAATTTCAATCCCAAGGGCATTATCTTTTCAGGATCTCCGTGCAGCGTCTATGCCGATGGTGCCCCCCATGCTCCCACTTATATATATGACCTTGGCCTTCCGATCTTTGGCATCTGTTACGGCCAGCAAGTCATGGTTCATCAGTTGGGCGGTGTGGTAAAGGGCGGGGATATCCGTGAATTCGGCCGTGCTTATGTTGATGTGCTCGAAACATCGCCTTTGTTCGATGGTATCTGGTCGCAAGGCGCACATGAACAAGTGTGGATGAGCCATGGCGATCATGTTACGCATATCCCGGGCAATTTCCGCGTCGTTGCAAAATCTGAAGGCGCACCGTTCGCGATCATCGCCGACGATGCCAAGAAATTCTATGGTGTGCAGTTCCACCCCGAAGTGATGCACACGCCACACGGTAAAGAATTGCTGAAGAACTTCACCTATAATATCTGTGGCTGCACGGGTGACTGGACCATGGCGGCGTTTAAGGAAGAATCGATTACCAAAATCCGTGCGCAGGTCGGTAAATCCAAAGTCATCTGTGCCCTGTCCGGCGGCGTTGATTCCTCCGTCACCGCAATTCTACTGCACGAAGCAATCGGCGATCAATTGACCTGCATCTATGTTGATACCGGCCTGATGCGTGGCAATGAATCGCAGCAAGTCGTGAAAATGTTCCGCGACAGCTATAACATTCCGCTGATCCACGAAGATGCCACGGAATTGTTCCTGGGCGAACTGGACGGGGTCACCGACCCTGAAACCAAGCGCAAGATCATTGGCAAGCTGTTCATTGATATCTTCGATAAATGCTCCAAGGAAGTGGGCGGGGCGGAATTCCTCGCGCAAGGTACGCTCTATCCCGATGTTATCGAATCGGTCTCCGTTACCGGTGGCCCATCGCAAACTATTAAATCGCACCACAATGTCGGCGGCCTTCCCGACTATATGAAGCTGAAGCTCGTCGAGCCGATGCGCGAATTATTCAAGGATGAAGTACGCGCGCTGGGCCGTGAGCTTGGCATGCCTGAAGATTTCATCAAACGGCACCCATTTCCCGGCCCCGGCCTCGCCATTCGCATCCCCGGCGAAATCACGCGCGAAAAACTCGATATATTGCGCAAGGCGGACGCCATTTACCTCGAAGAAATCCGCAATGCCGGTTTGTATGACTCCATCTGGCAGGCCTTTGCCGTGCTGCTGCCGGTCAAAACCGTTGGCGTTATGGGCGATGAACGGACCTATGATCATGTCTGCGCCATCCGCGCCGTGACTTCGACCGATGGCATGACGGCGGACTATTACCCGTTCGACCATGATTTTCTAGGCCGCGTCGCCACCCGCATCATTAATGAGGTGCGCGGCATCAACCGTGTCGTCTATGACATCACATCAAAACCACCCGGGACGATTGAGTGGGAGTAATATGGCTTTGTTGATGAAGCAGCAATGTGAATGCTGTGACAAATCATTATCCAATGGGGATACAGCCTTCATCTGTTCTTATGAATGCACATTTTGTGAAGCCTGCACGGAAAATGTGCATTCCATTTGTCCAAATTGCCAAGGCAATCTTGTCATTAGACCAATTCGAAAATCCGTTGGGGCAACATAGATGACCCTCAACATTACCTTCAATCAATCTGCCCTTGATACGCTCCGGCGAAAGCTGGAAGCTGATCAGGAACGCCACCAGCAAACAGGGCAGGGCGTTATCGGTCGCAAGGTGCGCCCATGGGCAGCGTCTGTTTGGAAAGGCTCGGCCCATACCCCCGATCTTTCCAATTTAAATGAGAGCGGATTATCGCGGTCCGATGTCTTATCTATATGTCATGACCAAATAACCCCTTTGTTCGAATCGATGGTCTCCATCTGTGCCTGGGGCAGCATGAAGCGCGATCATGCCCGCACCTTTTTCGAATCCTATGGTATAAATGGGCAAGTCACCCCCGTTAAAGCGGCCCTTGAGGAACTGAGAAATAGCCGGGTGAGTCGCCGGGAAGACTTCTCAACCATGCAAACTCTTCGTCAATCGGGCGTTTTACAGGGGGTTGATATCGCCTACTTTACAAAATTCCTGTTCTTTTTGCGCCCCGCACAAGATGCTTACATCCTCGATCAATGGACCGCCAAGTCTATTAATTTTCTGGTCAAAGATGATCTTATCATTCTCAGCAAAGATGGTTATGTGACGGGTCGTAACACGCCGGATCAGTATGAAACATTTTGCAATCTCATCGATAAACTGGCGGAGACGCTAGGGTTTGCGAGCGGTGCCATCATGGAAGAGAAAATTTTCTCGCAAGGCGGGCGCAATCCGTATCCATGGCGGCGACTCATCAAGGATAGTTTCCCCAAGACATCCGGTCCGTCATAATCAGGTTGGTAGTGGGCAAGCGCACTGTGTGTCATTTGAGTCACACCCCAAAATTTTTGTGACAACATTCTAGAAAATATTTTGTTTATATGAAATTTGAATTATACTGATTCGCGAGTACT
>CAZUYV010000273.1:0-2654 GCA_964624435.1 uncultured Micavibrio sp.
TCGACACATCGAGATAATCGAGGCTGTAGAATCCTTTGTAGGGATCGAAGGCATCGCGGCCACCTTGAATCAAATCAAAGACAGATTCATCGAGCACGGCCACCGCGAGTTCGATGGGTTCATTGCCACCGTCATGACGTGGCGCGGCGGTGAGGTCCACCTTCACCAGATCACGTGGGCGATAGATTTCGGCATCGGCCTTGGCGGTGACAACCATCTCCTTATACGGATCAGAGACGGGAACCTTGACATACCCAACGCGGAAGGCGGGCTTGCCCATATCGACCTGTCCCAGTTCCGGTGGCGGCGCATCAACGCGCGGCGATACAACCACCACCGAGACGAAGAAGCCCGGCAGGTAGTCCGGTTTGACCGGGAATTCGATGATCGGTGTGCTGCCATCGAGTTTTTTGACGAAGTTATCAATCACGCCATAACGTTCGACGCTGATGTAGGCCATGGCACCAGGGTAGGGATTTTTGAGGAGAAAGCGGGCGGTGTCGCCAACCTTGTAATCGGATTTTTCCGGCAGCAGGGTAAGGGCGTATTCTTTCCCTTCATTCCATTGCACGTAATCGGAACCGGAAACCCAAAGTCCGGTGGTGGTTTTGTGTTCGTGGCCCTTGGTGTCCTTGATTGTGGCAACGGCGCGGTAACTCCCGGCGCTGTCCGCCTTGAACTCACAGTCTTTGGCCTCAGTTGCAGATTTCAGATCGCAATTCGCAACTTTTTTCCATTCGACCGTATTGTCATTGGTGTAGGCGTTTCCGGCGCTTTTTACCTTTGCCGTGACCACTTCTTCTTTTTCAATGGCGATATCGATGGATGTGCCGGAAGCGGGTTTGCCTGCATCGTCAACCACGATGGCCTGAATGACGGAAGGTTGTCCGGCGGTGAAAACCCATTCTTTGGGTTTTAGGCCGACAAGGCGATCGACCCCGACATAATCAGCACGTATTTCGTTGGCAACCGATTTGCCGCGATCATCGCGCACGGCGCTTTCAACCCGCAATTGTCCAAAGACGATGTTTTTGACGGGAAGTTCGAAAGAAGTTGTCCATTCGCCCTTGTCGTCCAGCTTGGCCTCGGTCTGTTGCAGTTCTTCGGTGTCTGTTTCGTCCGTGAAGCTGCTGAATTCAAAACCGGCAGCGGCAGGATCTTTGGATGTAAAAGTCCTGCTTTGCAACGTGATGGTATTGCGGATGGCGGCCTCACCATAAGCACCCCCGGAATGAAGTTTGGCATCGGCGGTGATATCTAGTTTGTCACCGGCCTTGAAATGATCGCCGTTCAGTTCCGTTGTCACGCGGAACGGGGCGGGGGTGAAATCGCTGACCAGAACGCTCAACGGATAAAAATCCTTGGTGACGTCTTTGCCACCGGCTTTCAGGGCAGCGGATAGTTTGAAGCCATACCAGCCAACAGGAGCGGATTTTGGAATCGCATACTCGCCTTCGATGGTGCCGAATTCGCCAACCGTGACGTTCTCTTTCTTATCGACGCTCTTGCCTGTGGGGTCGGTGATTTCGAGTGTGTATTTCCCGGCAGGCGGCGCGATGAAACGATCATTGTCCTGATCGCGGACATAAATTTTATATTGCATCGTGTCGCCCGCACGATAGATACCCTGCGCCGTCATGCCCCATGATTTCATATGGCCGAATTTTTCATTCGTGCTGGTGTAAACATCGGTGGCGACATTCCAGAGCTGGACTTCATAGTCGTAAGAGACAGGCATCAGGGCCATGTCGTCCCCCTTGTCCACGTGGACAAGAAGACGTTTTTCGTCATCTTTATAAGAACGGAGGAGGGAGAGGGATGGATCGATTTCCGCCGTGCCGGGAAGAATGGCGAGGCCGTCCTTGTCCGTCTTTGTGGTGGCAAGAACATCATCGGGACTGCCGAGATTGTTCATCGCGCCTTTATAAATAGTGACTCTGGCATCCGGCACGGTCTTACCGGTGGCAAGATCGGTAACCCAGACGGTGGATTGGAAGTGTCCGAGTTTTGTGTAGACCTGATATGGCGTGACCTGCGCGAAGAGGCGGGACGCCCCTTCCCATTTTTCAATGTAAGGCGTTGTCTGGGCAGAGCCGTAAACGACGCCGCTCTTCCCGCCCAGCATATCCCGCACGCCAAGCGGAACGGCGAACTGAACATCCTGCACCGCAGGAACCGAGACAGAGCCCGTGGAGCCGGAACGGGCATTGCCCGCGATATCGGCCGTCAGGGCGCTGTAATCAAAATTATAACTTTCAAGGTTGTTGACATAGAAGGGGACATCGCTGTCGATCCCTTTTTCCAGCACTGCGTCCTTATAGACCATTTCATAGTTCGGGTTGCGGTGGCCGGTGGCGAATTTGAGTGTGAAGGGCGGGAGCATTCGGCCGAATTCATCGACCAGCAAAGTTTTTTCGACCTTCTCCTTGGCAAAGAGCGATTTCACCCATTCCCAGAAATTGCGTTTGGCCACGCCGACCGAGATTGTGTATTCCTGCGCCGCCTTCAGCCCGACAGGAAGACCGATGGAATATTCCTTGGCCTGGTCGATATGTTCATCGCCAAGGTTGGACCAGTCACGGTTTTCATCGCCCCATGGGTTATAATCTTTGCGGCCCCCGGCAAGATCCGGTGTAAATTTCAGTTCATCCTTG
>CAZUYV010000274.1:0-2652 GCA_964624435.1 uncultured Micavibrio sp.
ACCATGCTGATGCCATTCGACATGCGCTGCGCCGCACGGTTCTTGTATCGCGTATTGGGGTTGTAACTGTCTAACATGGCGTCCTACTTATCGAATTCGTTCTCATCATCCGTATCATCGTCACTATCACTGCCGCCACCGATATTAATACCGGAGCTTTGGAATTCACCAAGGTTTTTCAGACCAAGGCGCAGCATGATTTCGGATCCGCTGTCGCCCGAGGAATCATTGGTGAATTTCCGTTCGGCGGTTACAGAGAATGTCAGACATTGGCCTATGTAATCAAGCCCATAAGAGACCTGGCGTAGCCCTTCATCCTCGCCAAAGTCATACCATACGGCGCTGCCCAAATACCAGTCATCATAAAGCCGCAACCGGGCCGACTGGCGAATCTGCTGGCGGCTTTGGGTCAGGTCGGAGCCGGACAGGCCGTTCGCATAAAAATAGCGGGTGTTGAGGCTAAGCGGATCAACGCTGAATGTTGCATCCAGCTCATGCCGCTGCGATGACATATTTTCGTTCTCAAGCTGGAAGCGGTAATCGAGATCAACATAATCACCGAGCATGGCGCTAACCTGCCCCACATAGTCGGAATTCTGGTCGGATAAACCGGACCCTGCCGCAAACGGATTATCATCATCCTGGAATCGGCGGCTCTGGCCAAAGAATATTTCCCCGCGATACCCATCGTCGCTGTAAAGCCCGGTACGAACACCATAGGTCATGCGGGTTCGGTCTTCGATCAAATCGTATCCGGAAGACCGGTTCGATTCAAACAGGTTGGTGGGGTCCAGCGTGAAATCCTGGCTGTCTTCATTTGGAATGCCTTCATCGAAATCAACATTGGTGCCCGCCGTAAATGACACGATCGGTTCGATCACCAATTGTGAAGACTCCATGCGTTTGACAAAGGGATAGGAAACATTCCAGTTGGCCTGGGCAAAACCGCGTGTCAGGGTTTCATCTTCCATCTGCCCGGCAACAGTCAGGCTGTTACGGTCCTGAATGTTATAGACATCGCCGCGCAACAGGCCATCAATCGTATTAACGAGGCCCCATCCTGTGACATAGCGGCGTTGCCATCCCATTTCCATGGAGCCTCGGGCGACATCCTGTCCGTTGCCGTCGCGATAAAGGCCGAGGGCCGACATTTGCGCGTTCCAGCGGCCACCCAATGTTTCATTCGGGGCGCCATAGAATGATGCAATAACTTCCGGCAGGATCGATGGCTGTTCAACCTGTCGATCGGAAACACGAAGATCCTGGAACGCCATCACGCGGCCCACGGCGTAATTCCGGCCTGACAAACGCTCGGTATAAATTTCATTCTCCAGAACGTCATCGGCATCGATATCATACTGGCGCAGATATTGATCATCGGATGCCACGGCGATTTCGTAACCCGAACGCCATTTGTCGTTCATATCCCACAACCCGCTACCGAATAAATGCCCACGGACTTCTTCATCTGTTTCAGTAGTAATCCCGTTGGTTTCATCCTGTCGCTTGGAATAGGTCGTGCTTCCGCTCAATTCCATCCTTGCATGCTCGAACCGCTGACGGTATTCGGCCAGCAGAACGGGATTCACGCGCGTTGCAACGATGGATCCAACCGTTAAATCCTTATCCGGCCCAATCGCCCAGTAATACTCCTGCTGGTAGGATGCGCCTAGGTCGCTGTCATACCCCGCGCTTGGCATAAGGAAACCGCTCTTTTGCCTTTCGCTGCCATCAGGGTGAGAAAAATATGGCGTATAGGCCAGTGGCACGCCGGCGAACTCAAACCATGCATCACGATAGGTAATCTGCTTTTCAGTCTCGTCATGCGTGATTTCACCGGCGCGAAGCTGCCACAAAGGCGGCCGTGAAGGATCCTCTTTACATGGCTCGCATGGCGTATAGCTGGCCTGTTTCAGTTCAAGCAATGTCCCGCCTGTACGCTGCCCCTCTTCCGCGGCAAACCGTGATCCATCGGCCAGCAATATCTGAAGACCCCGGACAAATCCGTCCTTCATATCCTGCGCCAGCTCTACATCGTCGGCTTTGTACACGGTGCCATCGACATCGATCAGCACAACATTCCCAATGGCACGAACCCTGTCGGTGGTCAGGTTATAAGCCACGCTGTCGGCGGTCAGCGTCTTGCCCGATTGTTTCAATTCGACATTGCCCGATGCTGTCACGGTCTGCGTGGCTTCGTCATGTTGTAATTTGTCGGCGACCAGATCGACTGGCGGTTCACCCGGAGCAGCGACATTTTCGGCAATTTCGATTGTGCCCGGCGCCATGCCCATGGGTTCGATATGTGGCGAAAAAATATCTGGTGAAGGAATGGACGGGATCGGCGACACATCCGGCATCGGCTGCGGCTCTTCATAAACCGGGTAGACGTTCCTCCATTCACGTTCAACCGCCGCCTGTGCCGGATAGGCGCACAGAACCGGGAGCACACCCGCAAGGAACGTACTGCTGAGCCAGAAATATGGGCGAGAAAAAGCGATAGCGAACTCCGTTGAAAGACCCGTGAAATACCGTGTCAGAATAGACGGTATCCATGATCGGGAAAAAGGCCGGAAAGGTCAAGAGAGCGTGGCCGACTTACGTAAAAAATACACGTATAAAGCGGCTGATTCGCCCGGATTTACCGTTTTA
>CAZUYV010000275.1:0-2648 GCA_964624435.1 uncultured Micavibrio sp.
CTGGGCCAAAACCCCAACCGTGAAAAGCATGAGAATCTCGTGAAAATATCGGGCCTGGCCTATTGGGATGCCCATTTAAAAGGGGATAAAGGGGCGCTGGAGTGGTTGACCGGCGGCGGTTTTGCCACATATCTCAATGGGGACGGCGAATTCCGTCATGAGGGATAAATAGATGTCAGAGCATGCAATTGAAATTTCGGGTCTAAATAAAACCTACAAAGGATCGGGCAAGTCGCCGGAGAAGGTCGCGTTGCGCGATATCAACCTGACGATTCCCAAAGGATCGATCTATGGTCTGTTGGGCCCCAATGGCGCTGGTAAATCCACGCTGATCAACATTATGGCAGGCCTTGTCGTCAAATCATCCGGCACGATGAAGGTCTGGGATCGCGATATCGATGTCGAGCCGCAGAATGTGAAGGCCGCCATTGGTATCGTGCCGCAGGAAATCAATTATGATCCATTCTTTTCACCGCGCCGCCTGCTCGATATTCAGGCCGGTATGTATGGTGTGCCAAAAAGTGAGCGTAAAAGCATGGAACTGCTCGAACTTGTGGGACTTGCTGACAAGGCCGATGCTTACACACGCTCGCTGTCGGGCGGGATGAAACGCCGCCTTCTGGTCGCCAAGGCTTTGGTGCATACGCCGCCCATTCTTATCCTTGATGAACCCACCGCCGGTGTTGATGTTGAACTCCGCCAGATGCTGTGGGAAAAAGTCAAAATGCTCAATGAACAGGGCGTCACGGTTCTTCTCACCACGCACTATCTTGAAGAGGCGGAAGAACTATGCGATTCCATCGCTATCATCAATCATGGCCAGATTATCGTGAATGAAGATAAGAAAACTCTGGTCGGCCGCCTCGATAACAAGGAAATCATTTTCCGACTGGATCGCGAAGTGTGGGAAGTTCCCCCAACCCTGCAAGCCTATGCTGTTACGAAGGATGACCCGCGCACACTGCGTGTTCGTTATTCCACCAAGGAAGTCAGCGCGGGAAAACTGATAGAGGCGGTGCAGGCAGCGGGGCTTGGCATTGCCGATCTTTCGACAGAGGAAAGCAATCTCGAAGATGTCTTCCTGCAATTGACCCGCCGGTAATAAAAAAACCCTCTTTCGAGGGCTTTTTGTTATTTGGTCGGCAGCGGGTTCCGGTTCTGGAACTGATGTTGATGCCAGTAAGGGTAGGGGGCGTTCTGTGCGCTCGCGGCGTCCAGTGTTGCCACTTGCTCCTTGGTTAGGTTCCAACCCACCGCGCCGAGATTCTGACGCAGTTGTTCTTCATTGCGGGCACCAACGACAAGGTTGCAAACGCCGGGACGTTGCAGCAGCCAGTTGAGCGCGACTTGCGGTACGGTCTTGCCTGTTTCCGCCGCTACTTTATCAAGCGCTTCAACAACGGTGTAGAGATGTTCATCATCCACAACAGGTCCGCCTTCGGCGCCGCCCTGTGCAATGCGGCCTTCCTTGGCTGGTTGTCCGCGGCGGATCTTGCCGGTGAGGCGACCCCAGCCCAGTGGGCTCCAGACCATCGTGCCAACGCCCTGATCAATACCGAGAGGCATCAGTTCGTTTTCAAAGTCGCGCCCAACGAGCGAGTAATAACCTTGATAGGCAACATAACGGGCTAGTCCGTATTTTTCCGATGTGGCGAGCGATTTCATTAAATGCCAGCCGGAGAAGTTGGAGCAACCGATGTAACGAACCTTGCCGGACGTGATGAGATTGTCGAGGGCGGAGAGTGTTTCTTCAACGGGGGTGAGGGCATCGAAACCATGCATGAAATAAACATCGATATGGTCTGTGCCGAGACGCTTCAAGGAATCTTCGGCGGCCTTGACGATGTGGTAACGGGACGATCCGACATTGTTGACGCCTTCGCCCATCTGGAAGGTCGTTTTTGTGGAGATCAAAACATCATTACGGCGATTTTTGATGGCTGCACCCAAAACTTCTTCCGAGGCCCCTTGCGAATAAACATCGGCGGTGTCGAAGAAATTGAGACCATGTTCAAGGCAGATATCAATGAGCTTGGAGGCTTCTTTTACATCTGTGTCGCCCCATCTTTGAAAAAATTCACCCTTGGTGCCGAAGGTCCCGGTGCCAAGACTTAAAACCGGCACTTGCAGGCCGCTTCGGCCGAATTGTCTGTGTTCCATAATATATAAATTCCTGTGAAATAGGTTGCGATATGGGGTGATCTAATCACAGGCCGCCTGATTTCAAGGTAGCAAAAGTTGAATTTAAGGTTTTTCTCCACTGCGATCCCCCTTACACTGAACTGGGTTTATAATAAGGAGAATAAAATGGCCGTTCAGCACGACTTACCTCTGGTTTCGACAGTGGCCGTTGGCTTAAGTCTGGCTTTTATATTAGGCCTGATTGCATCAAAGCTTCGTATTCCCCCGATTGTCGCCTATCTATTGGCCGGTGTCATTATCGGCCCGCATACACCCGGCTTTGTTGCCGATTCAGATCTTGCCAATCAACTATCGGAAATCGGTATCGTTCTTCTGATGTTTGGTGTTGGGCTGCATTTTTCCTTAAAAGATTTGATGGAAGTAAAACGTATTGCCGTGCCGGGTGCGATTGTCCAGATGGGCGCGGCGATTGCGATGGGGGTTGGCCTTGCCTGGTATTGGGGCTG
>CAZUYV010000276.1:0-2643 GCA_964624435.1 uncultured Micavibrio sp.
AAAAAATGGAATGGGTCCCGGAAAAATTATGCACCACGCACGAAGATTATGACCTGCTGGTAGAACGCTTTAAACACAATTACCATTGCGACAGCTCCGGTCACACCTGGAAATGGCGCGTTATCCGCAGCGGTGTTGTCGTATCGCAAGGCACGACGGAAGACATGATCGCCGCGCAAAAGCTGGCAGAATCCAACATTCCCCTGAATAGTTAACATATTGCATCTTGCCCTTCCCCGGCTCTTTATGATTAAACGGTAAGGATACTGTTCACAGAGTAAGGGGAATACTATGTCTGAATTTTGGGCACTGATTGATAGTCTGGAATCTATTTCAAAAAAGAAACGCGAAAACAAATTTGTTACCGCCGATCAGTTTGAATCCCTGCATCATGCCATCGTTGTGGAACATGGTGGATTGGCGGGACGGGCCTTCACACAATTATCGGCGCATTTGCTCACCACAGATCTACAATCAGTTGTACAGGCCATCCGTGATCTCGATGATAATAGCTGGGTTGTTACACCCGCCCTTGTATCCAAAATGGATAAAGTCAAAAGAGACCAAACCGAATTTCAGCGCGCTTTTAAAACGCAGTCTCCTACCGTGCAAGTTGCACGTTACAATAAGGAGCCAACCATTTATAAAATGCCGGATGAACTCAAAGGCTTTTTGAAATCGCATTTCAATGAACTCAATGATGACCTGCAATTCTCGCTCCCATCCCTGCAGCCGGTTAAACCTTCATCGCCTGCCACGCAGGAACCTGTTATAAAGGGCCCATGACAACTCTGATTATCGCCCGCCACGGCAACACATTTGAAAAAGGTGAAACGCCGCGCCGTGTTGGCGCACGTACCGATTTACCTTTAACTGAAACAGGGCGGTCACAGGCACGCGCCATTGGTCACTGGCTGAAATCAAACGGGCTGTATCCCGAGGCGATTTATTCGTCACAACTTCAACGCACCTATGAAACGGCCAAGCTCGCGCTGGAAGAGGCCGGGTACAAGGAACCCGTCTATCAACTCGAAATTTTTAATGAGGTCGATTACGGCCCCGATGAGAACCTTCCTGAAGATGCGGTTATAGCGCGTGTGGGTGAACAGGCTTTAAAAGACTGGGATGAAAAATCCATCGTCCCGCAGGGCTGGAATTTCGATCCCTCCAAAACCATCGATGACTGGAAGAATTTCGCGGGCCACATTGTCGATGACGTACAGGATTGCATTCTGGTGGTGACATCCAACGGTATCGCCCGCTTCGCCCCACATATCACCGGGAATTATGAGCAGTTTATACAGGAACACTCCCCCAAGATATCCACAGGCGCAATCTGCGTTTTCACCTATGAAAACGAGCGGTGGATTTGCAAGGAATGGAATCTGAAGCCTATGGCTTAGGCAGCTCCGATGCAGGTTCTGCTTTATCGGGGTAAATTCCATACATCGGCAAAAGAAATTCTGGAACATATTTCCGCACATCGATCTCTTCTGTCGAAACTTTCTTAAACGCCTCTTGAGTGCCTATCTTTTCCTCAAGTAAAGTAAAATGCAAAAGACAGGCTTGATGTTGTATGGATATGTCTCGCGGGTGCTGTGTTTCTCCGCCGATCTTATCGCAGATCATTTTTTGCCAAATGTCCGGTGATATGCCTTCAGGGGCATAGTAGGTTGAAACGCCACGTTCATCCTCGACCTGCCATCGTTGCTTACGATGCATAATGCTATAGACCCAACTACCGGGATCAGACAGTAGAAGGTCCACCCCATCCCATATTTTTGTCAGCTTACCCATAGCACTTCATAACGCGCCTCATACATTATGACCAGCAAAAAATCGGGACAATCCCAATCTCCCCCTTGGCCTGCATGGCCCGGAATGCTTAACTGAGCCTATGCTGAATTATATTCTCCGCCGGCTGCTTTTGATGATCCCGACTTTGCTCGGCATCATGTTCATTTCGTTCGTCATTATCCAGTTCGTTCCCGGCGGCCCGGTGGAACGCATGATTTCGCAATTGCAGGGGCATGATGTCGATGCCACGGCGCGTTTTGGCGGCGGTGGCGGTGGCGATATGGCCCCCGGCGCGGCGGGTGGCGGCGATGGTGGTGCTTCCAGCAAATATCGCGGGGCGCAGGGGCTCGATCCTGAATTCGTGGCGGAACTCGAAAAAATGTATGGCTTCGACAAGCCAGCGCCGGAACGCTTCCTTATCATGGTCAAAAACTATGCGCAGTTTGATCTGGGCGAAAGCTATTACCGCGATGTATCGGTCATTGATCTGATCCTTGAAAAAATGCCGGTGTCGATTTCGCTCGGCCTCTGGTCCACGCTGATCATCTATCTTATCTCTATCCCGCTCGGCATCCGCAAGGCGGTAAAGGACGGGCAGGCCTTTGATATCTGGACCTCTGCCGCCGTGTTCACGGGCTATGCCATTCCCTCTTTCATGTTCGCGATCCTGCTCATCATCCTGTTTGCGGGCGGGCGCTATTTCGATCTGTTCCCGCTGCGTGGCCTTCTCTCTGATAACTGGCAGGACATGAACTGGTGGCAGATCAGCCTCGATTATCTCTGGCACATGGTGCTGCCCGTCGCCGCGATGGTGATCTCCGGTTTTGCGGGCCTCACCATGCTCAC
>CAZUYV010000277.1:0-2643 GCA_964624435.1 uncultured Micavibrio sp.
GCTCTATCCTGCTGAGCTACGGGGACCAGCCAAGCCGATTTATAGGATGGAACGGCAAGTCAGGGCAATCTTTAAGGATCAGTGGCCGGAGCCTTGTCCTTTGCGAGGGATTTAATCTTGGCAATGAAATCATCCGCGCCCGATGCGCCGCACGAGGTTGAGCAACCGCCGCCCGCCGCCGTCATGCCTTCGAGGGGATCTTCCGCCGGGCCCTCCTTTTTATAAATGACACGAGGCCTGTCAGCGATATGCTGATCATTGGGTTGAATGCCCGGTGTATAGAGCGTTTCTGTCACGGAAACGATCTGACCTTCTTCAAGAGCGTCATCTGGGTTGAGGATATAAATATTGGACACGTAATCATCCGGCGTATCCATGATGAAGAATTCATTTTTGATTGTGCGCACGCCGGTGATGAAACGCTTCGCCGTTTTATTTTTTGTGGCGTCATCCTGCCGCAGGCTTTCCCAGAGATAAGGCTTGTTATCGGATGTGTAACGCAGGGCAGAGAGCGGCAAGCGATTGGTCATACCAAGTTCGCCTGTAACGATTTCACCGCGAACTGGTTTTGTTGCCTGTCCATCGGCTTCTGCGCCGATGGCAGTGGTGATGCTGACATAGTCGGCAAAGGCATCACGGCCGGGATCAATGACCACAACTTTACCAACAGCATCGAGCGTTTCACCGTTCGCGTCATAGAGCAGAATATTCTGACCCGCCTTTATATCTTTTGCCTGATCTTTTTTGAGGAAGATAATCGCATGAGCGCCAGACAGATTTTCAAATGTGACAGGCACAGAGGTATAAGCACGCCCGCGGCTTGGGGCGCTGACTGTGTAAAGTGTGGCGTTGGCGGTGGGGGGCTTTGTTTCAGTTTTAATTGGCGTTGTTGACGTCGTTTCCGAAAGCGGTTCTTGCGTGCGCTGATGCCAGTAATGACCAAAGACAAACCCACCCGCAATCAGGATCAACCCTGTGGCCAATCCGATGATCATCCGTACGGATTTTGTCATGAGGGTTCTACCGGATGTAGATGTGAACTTCGTTGGTTTTTGCTTCAGCGCTTTCAGTCGTGCTGAGGTCTACATTGCCAACATCAACGCCCATCTGGCCGAGGCTACGCAGAACCATTTCAGCATTGCGACGGGAGCGTGTGCTCTCAATTGCAACTTGCGCGGCATTGCCTTGTGACGGATGAACCGCAATAACTTCAAGGCGAGCATTAGGGTATTTCTGCTGGGCTTCGCTTACAGCGGTGTAGACAGCCTGTTCGTAATCCACTTTCGGACGATCAAATTTGATTTTGACCAGGGGACGTGGAGAGGACAGGGCGCCCGATGAAACAGCGGCTGGTGTCGGGTAGATATTATTCGCTGCTGGATAAACGGCTGGCGCTGGATAGGCATTGTCGCTGCCGCTCATCGGCGAAACACTGGCCGGTTGCATCAGGTTGCTTGGCGGGGCAGAAGAGAACGGACGGTTCGCGAGGGAGCGGCCATAGTAGTCACCATTGGTAACGGCCAAGGAGATTGTACGAAGGTTGCTGCGTTCCGCGCTGAGATAGGCAGCGGTACGAGTGATGTCATCATTCACATCATTTAGAACGCGATCGATGGTTACAACAGTGCTGTTGATCTGGTCTTCAAGGTTAGAGAGGGCTTCATGGTCTTCTTCCACGGCGCCGGACAGGCCATAGGCGGAACGGACGGATTCAAGAAGGAATGATCCCATTGAGGCGGCGTTCGCAGCTTCAACCGCCATGCCATTCAGATCGGCAACGCTTTGTGACATGCGGTCTAGATTATTTTGCGCAATGTTCAGTTTTTCAACGAGGCGCGGGTTCCCCGGCGTTGTTCCGGATTGCAGCTGTGTGTTGATGGTTGCAACGCTGGCATTATATTCGGCCGCCATGGCGTGGCCGGTTTCCTGCATCGATTTCAACTGGCTGGACAATGTGCCCACGCGGCTTTGCAGACCGGAAAGATCCGAGCGCAGTTCGATGACCTTGCGGCCAACGACAGTTTCTGTCGGGGCGAAATAGGCCGACCCGCTGACTTGCGCCGGGCTGATTTCACCGGCCAAAGGCGTAATCGATGTCGGACGGGTACGGTTGTTGTAGAGATTGCCTGTGTTGGAGCTGTAAACGCTGCCGGTTGGCGCGGCGTTATCGGGCAGCTTCTCATTGGTAATGATAAGCGATGGGCGCTTGCTCATATCCTGGGCAGCGGCTGTTTCCAGTGCCATAACCATAATAGAGGCAAAACCTCCTGCGAGAATCAGGGAGCGGGTGCAAAACTTGCTGAACATATTGATCTTCATGCCTTTTTCCGGTGGCGCGGTGATTGGTACCGTGTGAGCCCAGTTAGAATGCTTTAAATCAACTGAATCTACCCCCCAAGTCAAGCGAAACAGCCTAAGTCGTTCGAAAGCATTCACAAAAACTTTCCCGCCCCTCTACGGTCTCGAAAAGGGGCCGGGCCGAAAAATCGCTAAAACCACCCAGTTTATGGCTTGCAAATCAAAAGGGCCTTGATGTATTGTCCGCCTCGTTCTTAGAACAGTGCACCCGTAGCTCAATTGGATAGAGCACCTGACTACGGATCAGGAGGTTTGGGGTTCGAATCCCTCCGGGTGCACCATTTT
>CAZUYV010000278.1:0-2637 GCA_964624435.1 uncultured Micavibrio sp.
GCCTTGTCGGTTTTGGCGGCGTGGAAATGAAACTTCATTATGCCTGTTCTTTCACAGGGCGTTTATGTTCGTTCTGCGCGCCCCATTCATCCGGTTGTTCCAGGAAGAATTCAACGGATTTCAACTGGTCTTCCGTGAAGTATTTCTGCGTGCGGGCAACCTTTAACACATCAGCCCATGTCGTGAGGGCATGTAATGTCAGGCCCCAGTCTTTCATGTTTTGATAGCTTTGCGGGAAGTTGCCGTAGTGGAAGACAACGAAGGCGTGTTCGACAATCGCGCCAGCACCACGCAGGGCATCGACGAATACTTTTTTCGATCCGCCATCGGTTTGCAAATCTTCGATCAGCGCGACATTCTTGCCTTCTTCTTCCATGCAACCTTCGATCTGCGCCATCTTGCCAAAACCTTTCGGTTTTTTGCGGACATAGAGCATCGGCTTGTTCAGGCGTTCAGCGATAAAGGCGGCGTAAGGGATACCCGCCGTTTCGCCGCCGGCCAGATAATCGAGATTAAGGTCACGGAGCATGTCGGCGGCAAGATCCATGAGGACGCTGCGCTCGGTTGGGAAAGAAATCAGGCGGCGCATATCGGAATAAACCGGGGAGAGGCGGCCGGATGTAAAAACGAATGGCTGTTCAGGATTGAACAGGATGGATTTTGTATCCAGCAGGATTTTGGCGGCAATTTCGGCGATATTGTTCTGGTCCATAGTGTTTCCTTCTCGGGTGATGGCGGATATTCCCAAAAAGGCCTTGGAATCGCAAGCAAAAAGGGCCCGCGATGCACTCGCAGGCCCCAAATTGCGGATAAAAGTGCCTTGTCATCCCCGCGGTGCGCCGAAAGGCGCTTACACGGCGGGGATCCATAAGGTCAGCAGCTTTGCTGCTGTCGTCCGTGGATCCCCTTCGTTAATGTTTGGCTGTGCCAAACCAAGGGGATGACGCCCTTAGGCGTCAATTGTAGGTTTTGACCGTTGTTGTCTTTTCCTTGTTAAAAAGACCTTCCGGGTCGCGGGTTGTTTCGGTCTTTACCACGGCCTTTTTATCACCGCTGGCATCACGATAGACGCTGGTGGTTTCTTTGGTTTTCGTGGTCGTGCCGTTCGGGCTGGTCGATGTCGCCGTGGATTTGTAAACGCCCGGGGCTTTTTGCGCTGGCGACCATGGGTAGCTTTCGCAGGCAGATACGGACAAAGCGGCAACCGCAACAGCGGCAAGGGTCAGGTACTTCGTAGACATAGAGTTCTCCTATGGAATGAATTGTGTTTTTAGCCGCCCACCAACGGGCAAGCGGTCAATTAATTCCATGAAGACGTTAAATTATTGGCTGACCCAGAGAATCCGCCCGATCCACGTAATATCATTCGCGGTAATAACCCGGTCCGGGTGGTCGGGATTGAGGGATTTCAGTTCAATCTTGGTGGCGGTTTTGCGGACCAGTTCCTTGGCCATCACTTCACCCTTGTTGGTGCGAACGACAACGCGGTCGCCCTTACGCGGCGGAGCGGACGGGGAAACGATCAGCACATCGCCTTCGCGGTACAAAGGTTCCATGGAATCGCCGTTGATTTCGAGCGCGTAAGCGCCGGATGTATCGGTATGTTCGTTTTCAGGGAAGCGCACTTCATCCCACGCATCGCCGGAGGGATAACCATCTTCATCGAAGAAGCCATCAACGCCTGCCTGCGCAAAACCGATCAGTGGGATAACACCACGGCGCAGGGGGGAGGAGGATAGTTCCCCTTCACCATCCATCATCGAGAGGAAATCCGACATCGTCGCGCCTGTGGCGGCGAGGATGTAGGAGATGCTTTCCGTCGAAGGCCAGCGTGGCTTGCCTTCGGCGTTATAGCGTTTGCTTTTGTTGAAAGAGGTGGGGTCAAGACCCGCCTGTTTGGCGAGGCCAGAGGGGCTGTAGCCAAAGGTAGAGGCTAGTCTGTCGATGGCGGCCCAGATGTTTTCATGGCTTAACATACACTTAGGTTATTATTCCTAGGGGCATAAGTAAAGCGAAAAATGCGATTAAAGTGCCAGAACCTGATATTCGGTTTTGGTTGTGGACGCGATCATTTTGGCGGCCTCTTGGGGCGTAACCTGTTCCGAAAAGACAAATGAGAGAACGTCTGCTTCGGTAGCGATTACAATCTGGTCCATTCGTTCGTGCGGCCGATTATCCTGTTGAGGAATTTTACTTTTGAAAACTTCCAAAGGTTCATAACGATAGTCTGCTATGATAAGGGGCTTTTTATCTGTGGCTGCGACAATCCATGTTCGTCCAAGACTGGATGTATATCCAACCCTTGCAAAATGTTTGGTTAGAACGGAATCGTGAGAATGAGCATATTCTTTGTTCACCATCAGCCCCAAAATCGAGCATGCCGTTTCTGGTTTGACCTGCGCAATGTAAGGAATAAGAGGCAGAATAGATTCAGCCAGTTTTTTATGATGTGGGCCCTTTTGTTCGGTGATCGCGAACAGGGAGTTCATGAGATAAAAACAATCCGGGTTAGCATGAATGGCCTGTTCCAAGTGGGGAATCACGGTTTTAACAAGACGGTTGTTCAGGTTTTGATTTTTGCCAGATAGTTTATCGCTGACTGCTTTGGTCATATCTTCAATAAGCTGATGGAATTCA
>CAZUYV010000279.1:0-2628 GCA_964624435.1 uncultured Micavibrio sp.
TTTGCTTGCGATTCCCCCTGAATCGCCCTAGATAAAAGGGATGTCCGATATCCAAAAAGAATACCGTGTTCTCGCGCGGAAATACCGTCCGAAAAACTTCGATGATCTGGTGGGGCAGGATGCTCTGGTCCGCACCCTCAAGAACGCGATTGAATCGGGGCGGATCGCGCATGCCTTCATGCTCACGGGTATTCGCGGTGTGGGGAAAACGACCACTGCGCGGATTATCGCCAAGGCGCTGAACTACACGGGCGCGGATGGTAAGGCCGGGCCAACCACAGGCAACACGGATGATTGCGACATCTGTAAGGCGATTGCCGAAGACCGTCATCCGGACGTAATGGAAATGGATGCGGCGTCGCGCACCGGCGTGGATGACATTCGCGAAATTCTCGATGGCGTGCGCTATGCGCCTGTTTCGGCCCGTTACAAAATCTACATCATCGACGAAGTGCACATGCTCTCCAAAAACGCGTTTAACGCGTTGCTGAAAACATTGGAGGAACCACCTCCGCACGTGAAATTCATTTTCGCGACGACTGAAATCCGCAAGGTTCCGGTGACGGTTCTGTCACGTTGCCAGCGTTTTGATCTGCGCCGCATCGATGCGTCCACGCTAGGCGCTTATTACAAAACCATTTGCGACGCCGAAAAAGTTCAGGCCGATGAAGAGGCGCTAAATCTCATTGCCCGTGCTGCTGATGGTTCTGCGCGTGATGGTCTCTCGATGCTTGATCAGGCGATTGCTTTGTCTCAGGGGCACGTCACGGCGCAATCGGTAAAGGACATGCTGGGCCTAGCAGACCGCAGCCTTGTTTTGGATCTCCTCGAAAAATCCATCACGGGTCAATGCGAAGCGGCATTGGCAATCATGGATGATTTGTACCGCAAGGGCGCGGATCCATCCGTGATTATCGGTGACTTGCTTGATCTGTCGCATCTTCTCACCAAGCTGCGCGCTGTGCCCTCGATGAAGGACACGCTGCAGGTGATGGCCCGTGAAGAAATGGAACGGGCAGGGGCGCTCGCTGCAAAACTTTCCATGCCGGCACTGGGCCGCGCATGGCAGGTTCTGCTGAAGGGCCTCAACGAAGTCAACTATGCACCCGTCCCGCAAAAGGCGGCAGAGATGATCCTTATACGTCTCGCTTATGCATCCGATCTGCCGGACCCTGCCGACCTCATCAAGAAAATCCAATCGGGTCAGTCAGTCGGCGCGGCGCCATCTGCACCAAGCCAACCTCCATCGGGTGGCGGTGGTGCTTATCATCAAACGGTGATGTCGGGCGGTGGAACATCCGCAGCGATCGCTGTGCAGGTGGAACAATCGCTGCCTGTCACGAACGCAACCATTGCTACGCTTGAAGATATGATCGCCGTAATCAAACCGGTTGATATGGCGCTGGCCTCGCAGATATACCTGAATGTGCATCTGGTGAAGCTTGAAGAAGGTCGCCTCGAATTCCGTCCATCTGCTTTGGCGTCTCCGCAACTGGCGCAGGAACTGACACGGGGGCTCAAGGCCGCAACGGGTAATCGCTGGTTCGTGACGGTGTCGGACAAACCCGGCGCGCCAACGCTTGTACAAGGCGCCGAAATAAAACGTGCGGAAAAGTTTGCTGCTGTTCGTGCCGATAAACTGGTCGCGCAGGTGCTGGAAATTTTCCCGGATGCCGAGCTGACGGCCATCCACAATAAAGAGGAATTGAAATAGCCGATGATGAACATCCAGAAAATGATGCAGCAGGCGAAGGCCATGCAGGAAAAAATGGCCGTCATGCAAGACAAGATGGGCATGACCACCGTTGAAGGTGCATCCGGCGGTGGCCTCGTGAAGGTCGTGCTGACCTGCAAGGGGCAATGCCAGTCGATATCGATTGATCCATCCATTCTGGCCGCATCGGAGAAAGAAGTGGTTGAAGATATGATCAAAGCCGCGCTGAATGATGCCAAGGCCAAGGGCGATGCCAAGATGGCCGATGAAACCCAGAAGATGATGGCGGAGCTTGGCCTCCCCGCTGGCGCACTAGGCAATGGCGGCCTGCCGTTTTAAAGAATGAAAATCGTTACGTGGAATATCAATTCGGTGCGGCTGCGCGCTGAAACTGTTTTAAAGATGATGCGGTATTACACGCCCGACATCGTCTGCCTGCAGGAAACCAAAACGCCGGATGAGTTTTTCCCGCATGATGTTTTTGCAGATGCTGGCTATACGCATCAGCATATCCACGGTATGAAATCCTATAACGGTGTTGCCATTCTTTCGAAGGTGCCGTTCCTTGCCAAGGACATCCATCATCGCTGCGGCAAGGAAGATTGCCGCCATATCGCTGCGAAATTCGATGGGTTTGAAGTTCACAATCTCTATATCCCGGCTGGTGGGGATATTCCGGACCCTGCGGAAAATGACAAGTTCGCGCACAAGCTCGATTTCGTTGATGAAATGGCGGCTTGGTTCAAAAAACGTTACAAGAAAACGGATAAACTGATTGCCGTGGGTGATTTCAACATCGCGCCGCTGGAACATGACGTCTGGAGCCACAAACAATTGCTGCCCGTGGTTTCGCACACGCCGATCGAAGTTGAAAAGCTCGGCCATATGTACAAATCGCTGGACTGGCAGGACGC
>CAZUYV010000280.1:0-2627 GCA_964624435.1 uncultured Micavibrio sp.
CGCCTCAAGTCGCAGAAGTAAAAACGCCTGTTGCCGCGAAGCCCGTTGAAATTGTGATCACGCAACCTGCGGTTCAGCAGCAGGTTGTTACACCTGTGCAACCACAGCAGCCTGTCGTCACACAAGTTCAACCACAACAACCTGCCGTAACACCGATCCAGCCGCAACAAGCCTATGTTGCTCCTGTGGCCCCGCAACCAACACCTGTTGCGCTGCCCGTGACAGAAATCAAAACGCCGGTTCAGGTTAAACCAGCCGAGCAACCAGTTGCTCCACAATCGGTCGTGCAGGAAATTAAGGTGCAAGAAGTCGCGCCTGTTATTGCTGCTTCCGCAAAACCGGTTTTCGTTGCCCCTGTGGCAGCTGCAACTGAAGTACCGGCAGCAAAAGCCTCTGCAGTACCTACTGATGCCAAACCTGTGGCCGTTGCAAATGCAGCACTGCCAACGATCAGTGAGATAGCTGTTCCAAGCGTAGCCGCGAAGGAAGCCGCGGTTGAAGTGCCTGTGACAGTGGCTGATCGTGTGGCAAAACAACAGCAACAAGAAGCGATTGCCGAAAAAGTAACCGAGGCCAAGATCGTCAGCGAGATTAATGCGCTTGGTGTTTCTGTCAACGTTGCCAATATCAATGTGAACGCGCCGCAGGCAACCAAGCAGGCCGTCCTGCAACAGGTTCAGCAGCAGATCCAGCAAAAACAAATTCAGGCGCTGGGCGATGATAAAGGCGACGCCGAATCCGACAGACGCAAAGAGCGCGAGAAGTTTTTAGACGCGCAGAAAAAAGACGCTGAGGAAGAAAAAGTCAAAAAGAAAGAAAAAGAAAAACTCGAAGCCCTGAATGCCGTTCGCATATCCAATCAAATGACGACGATGGATGTTACGGCTGTTAAAGCCCCCGTTGTTTCTCAATCCACCGCTGAAGCAGACTATCAAAAATTCTTCGCCAAGAAAGATGGCGGTGGCGGCAATGATTTTGGATCGGGTAAAATTGTCAGTATTAAGACTGAGTTTAATAACAGATGTGGCGGCGGCAATTGCGCAGCATGCCCTGGATGCTCCATCTCCGGCGGTGCTTCCAAAGGTCCGGCCCCTACCTTCTAGGTAGAAAAATTTCACTGTTTGATGAATGCGTATTGCTGAATAAAAGGGAATGGCCCGCGCAAGTCAGCCTTCAAACTTGTTTCAGTAGAGCTTGTGCTTTTGTTGACACAATCACTTCCACAATTGCCGGAAAAGACGACAGTCAGTATGCCATTTATGTATGATTTGGCCTCTACATGCCCGTGATCTATTTTTACAGTGTCATATACTGTAGGTGATATACCTGCATTTCTTCTCTGTGTTACTTCTTCTGCTGTGGAGGCGGCCTTATCAAAAGCAGTCTTAATATGGGTGTTGATCAGTCCGACAATTTTAAGATCATTTCCGGATGCTTTTGGATCTTGGAACAGGATCTGTTTTTTTTCAAAATAATTACTTTGAAAAATTTCGGCATATTTATCAGCGACTGTTTGCGTGCCTTTCACAGGATTGTCCCATGAATATCCGGGATTTAAGGTAATCTCGATACAGTCCCAGAAACCGTTATTATATCCGGGCAATCTGTTGGAATGAAAACTTTTGACGGCTTTCGCTCTGTGATTTCCCAAGATATCACCAGCGACATAGAAGCCAGATTTTAAGGCATTGTCCCTGTCTTCAAACATGTTTTCCCCACTTGGGAAGCTTGGAATTTTTCCTTCAAAGATAAAGATGCGGGATGTTTCGCGACCGGGGATTTTTTGAACGACTATACTCATTATCTTATACTTCTATAGTTATTATTATGCTGCGCGCGGTTGAGGGGCTTCTTCCTCAAAATCAAAGGGATCGTTTATAGGGGGCTCATGCTCAGGGGCGCTACTTTGCTGATATTGCGGGTTTGCAACAGTCATGTACGGGTTCTCTTGAGCCGCCTTGTAGATATCATAGGCAACCTGCTTGAGTCCTTTTTCAAAGGCCGGATGCGCTGGTATCAATGACTCATCGATTTTTTCGGAATCGGAGTTAAGCCCCATTTCGGTGCAGACCATCTTGAGTATGTAGCGGGAGAGTGGATCTGCTGTAAATCCAAAATGGACATTCTGCCATCCCGCAACCTTTGCACTGTGCGCCAAGATCATGGCGCATTTTACTTTTTCAAGAACGGCCTGTTCGGCTTGAGTTTTATTTTGGTCGAGATAATCGAGATTAAGCCCGGCTACTGTGAAACATTCATATCTATTTTCTGCGGCAGGGAAATAAGTTACCTCGAAATGATTTTCGTAGATGGCCAGAATAAATTCTTCATTTATTTCTTTCACCGGCATGATTGACACATCGGTGATCAGTTTTGTCAGGAAGCTGATGCTGTCATCATTTGCAGCTTTATCGAAGTCCGGTTTGGCTTCAAGGGCGATATTCAACCCTTTGCCAACCAATGTTTCCCTATATCTGAAAATTCTGGCGAGCTGCTCACGGCGCCAGCGTTTTTGCTCGCGTGTTACGACATCGTCATCTGGAGAATCTTCGTTATATAATTCCATGGCACACCTAATTGATAACGATTATCATTTAGGGGATTGGAGCGGTGAAGTCAAAGAAAAA
>CAZUYV010000281.1:0-2626 GCA_964624435.1 uncultured Micavibrio sp.
AGTCCTGTCCGATATGGCGATCTTCAATCCAGAGGCCTTTGCAGCCCTGGCGAAGACAGCGCTGGCATCCGCCACAAACTCGCAGGCCAAGAAAGCCGCGTAAGTTTAAAGCACAATATTTTAAGAAAGCGGCCCTTCACGGGGCTGCTTTTTTATGCAACATACGATGCATGACCTATCTTGCCGTATTCGACTGGAACGGGACGTTGTTTGACGATACCCATGCAACCCTGAAAGCCACAAATATCGCCTTAGCGCGTTTTGGCGTGGGGCCGATTGACATGCATACGATGCAGGAAAACTTCTCCTTCCCCCTCATCCACTTTTACGAACGCATGGGCGTGTCACCGGATACCTATCTTAAACATGCCGAAGATGAAGGAGCAGCCTATGTTGATGCCTATGAATCCTGCTATGGCGATTGCGAGCTGGGCGAAGGCGCAATAGACCTTCTCGACTGGCTGGAAACACAGGATTTCCATACGATGATCCTGAGCAATCATCTGCAACAACATCTCGATGCGGATGTTGAACGTCTTGGCATCACATCTTACATGGAATGCGTATCGGGCAATGCCGAACGCGCCACGATGACGCAAGGTCTTTCAAAGCAAATCCGTCTTGAGGCCTATATGAAGCAACACGGTTTTGCCCCCGAAAAAACATTCATCATCGGCGATTCCCATGAAGAACCGGAACTGGCAAAACGCCTCGGCATTGTCGGGATTTCTATTGCAGGCGGTCTTCTGTCCGCTGCACGGCTTGAAAAATACAAGGCCGATTACATCGTCCACAAACTGACCGAAGTGCGTCCGATCCTCGAAAAACACTGGAATCTTGCCTAGTCTGGCAAAAATTTCCGCGTGTTTCTTCTAACGCCGCTAAAATAAATCAAAGACTTACCATCCCCTTGTTCTGGCACGAAAATTGCAAATTCCTGAAGGCATTTTATTGTTTTTAGGAGTTTTGTCATGACCAGTATTTCCCCTTTCAGCGGTTTTTCATCCTATGGCATAGAGGCCACGAATAAAAAGATGAGCGCAGAAGAAATCGCGCGTATGAAAAAGATCAGGGAAGACGGCCAGACAAAAGTCACTGATAAATTTACCGTTCCGGGTACGCAGCCCATCGATTTGTCGAATGTCAAAAAGCTGGATATATCACTGATGGATGTTCGCAAGCTGAGTGATGAAGAAATGGCCAAGGTTCGCGAACTAAGTGAAATGCCATACATGAAAATCTCCAATCTTGATGAGCTTAAAAATCATGTTTCCCAGCAGGTTTACGCGGAAGTAAAAGTGAACGGCCAAACCATCGCAACGATATATAATGGCGGCACATCGATGACGTCGAACGCCATGGGTGGAAAAATCAACGACATCATCAATGAACTTGATAGCAAGCTCTCTGGCCCTGAAGGGGCGCAGGAGCGTGCAGAGGCCATTGCGAAAGCATTTGGCGGCGAAGTCGTTATGGCCGACACGGCCGTAACACAGGCGGAATATATGGCGACGCCACCATTCATCCCGGAATATGAAGTCGATTATGAAGCGATCGAACGTGACCTTGCCGCTGCGCGAGGGCAGCTTGCAACACCGCAAACCCAAACCGATACTCAAAACCTGGCACAGGCTGACAACCTGAAAGAAGCCGGCGAACAGGCGAAGGCTGATTTCCTGAGCTTTATGGACAAGTCGTGGGAAGAAAAAATCCGCGCCATGATTTTGAACTCGATGGGAATTGAAGAAGAAGATCTTCAGAACATGTCCGCCGAAGAGCGCGAGAAGATAGAAGCCAAGATCAAGGAAAAGATCGAGGAAGAGATAGAGAAGAAAACAGGGATGAAGGCTGGTTCGGCTTCCAGCCCCGCAGCCGTTGCAATTTCCAATGCCTAAACCCCTAAAATAGCTGGAAAAGGGCGGAATTTTTGGGCTATAGTCGCCCCCATGACACAGAATATTACCGCTTTAAAAGATGAACTGACGGCCCAGATTTCGGCTGCTAATGACCTTGCCAAACTGGAAGAGGCGCGACTGACCGCCCTCGGTAAAAAAGGCCGCATCACCGACCTGATGAAATCATTGGGCGGGATGGACCCCGAGGAGCGCAAGAATTTCGGCGCGGCCGTCAACCAGTTGAAAGAAGAAGTCTCCGCCCTGATTGAAAAACAGGAAGCCGGTTTGAAGAAACAGGCGATGGCGGAAAAACTTGCGGGCGAAACGCTCGATGTCACCCTGCCCGTCCGTCCACAGCCGCATGGCGCGATCCACCCGATCAGCCAGACACAGGAAGAACTGCTGTCCATCTTCGCGTCTATGGGTTTTGAACTCGATGAAGGCCCGGACATTGAAGATGATTTCCACAATTTCACTGCGCTGAATTTCCCGCAAGGCCACCCTGCGCGCGAAATGCACGATACATTTTACCTTCCGAACGATACGGAAGAAAAAGGCGAAGCACAAAAGAAACTGCTGCGCACACATACTTCCACCGTGCAAATCCGCCACATGCTCGGCAAGAAACCGCCTTTCAAAATGGTATGCATGGGCCGCGTATACCGTTCCGATTACGACATGACGCACACGCCTGTTTTCCACCAGATGGAAGGCCTCGTCATCGACAAGAA
>CAZUYV010000282.1:0-2612 GCA_964624435.1 uncultured Micavibrio sp.
GGTTTGTCAACGCCCCCTCTTTACGGTAATTTAGAGGGGTCTTTGATTCTTACCCCTACAGGGTTTTTCCATGAATTTTTTCAAACTGTTTTCGGTTTTATCCCTCAGCCTGATCACCGCCGCTTGTAGCAGCCTGATCAATGGCCAGACCCAGGAAGTCACCCTTTTGACCCCGGGCGCGACCGAGGCGGAATGTTCGTTCGATAACGGGGTTCGGTATCCCATCACGACGGGCGAAACCATCACGATCATGCGGAATGAAAAAGCCATCAAGATTGATTGCTACGCCTCTGGCAACCGTCACCGGATGATGACGATCGAAAGCGATGGAAATGACTGGGCGATCGGCAATATCGCCACCGGTATTATTCCCGGCATGACATTCGACCATTTCTCCCGCGGGCTTTACGAATATCCTGAAACCATCACAGTTGATTTTGTCGGCGTCCCAACGACCGGTTTTGAAACACCGATGTATCAAAATAAGGATGCACCCAATCCTTACGAACAACCAATTGAATATTACGGACCAACCACGCCAAAACAGGAATCCGATAAATATTTCCTGAAAAACGAGGTGAAGAAAAAGGTTCGTGCCGATGTTGACCCGTTCAGCGCCTCGATGGGGACAGGGTCTTCAACGTCCAGTAGTGGTGGCGGCGATGGTATCACCCCAATGCCGGGCGCGACTTCGAAAACGGGCGGCGCTGTCGTCAATCCGTCTTCTTCAGGTTCTCCTCGCGGTAGCAATGCCGAGGAACTGACACGGTCCGCGAATCCGTCTGTCTTCCGTACCAACTAGGTGACAATGCAAACCATGAAACGGTATTTCTTCTGCGGCATCGGCGGCAGCGGCATGTTGCCGTTGGCGATCATCCTCAAGGGGCTTGGCCATGAGGTGCAGGGATCTGACCGTTCCAACGACCAGGGGCGCATGCCTGAAAAATTCCAATGGATTGCGGAGCAGGGGATCAAGCTTTTCCCGCAGGATGGCAGTGGCGTTACGGCGGATATTGATGCGCTGGTGATATCTACGGCAGTGGAAGACACGATACCCGATGTTGCCGCCGCCAAGCAGAAGAGCGTGAGCATTAAAAAACGCGCCGACATCCTCGCCGAATATTTCAACGCCGCCAAGACCCGCATTGCGATTGCCGGCACCAGTGGTAAAACCACGACCACCGGCATGGTAGGTTTTCTTTTGAAAGAAGCGGGGTTCGATCCCATCGTCATGAATGGCGGCATCTTTCGCAACTACGCCGACAACAATCCCTATGCCACCGCGCTGGTCGGTAAGGGGGAAGTGTTTGTGACCGAGGCGGATGAGAGCGATGGGTCCATCGCTCTTTATAATCCAGACATTGCCGTGGTCCATAACATCACACTGGATCACAAGCCGCTGCCCGAGCTTAAACAATTGTTTGGCGATTTCCTGGGGAAGGCCCGCATACCGATTGTGAATAGCAATGACGACCATATCGCCGAGGTTTTGAGCGGACGTGACAATGTCATTTCTTACAGTGTGTCCAATAGCGGTAGCGATATATTTGCCAAGGATATTGTGCAGAAGCCATTTGGCATTGAGGCCGTTGTCGTTTCGGGAGCTGACATGGCCGACCTGAAATTACAGGTGCCGGGCGTGCATAATTTATCCAATGCCCTTGCCGCCATCAGTGTCGGCGTGGCGCTGGATATAAAACTGTCGAAGTCAGCAGAAATTTTATCGCGCTTTACGGGTATTAAGCGACGTATGGAATTGGTTGGCGAAAAAAATGGAATAGCTGTCCTTGATGATTTCGGCCACAACCCGGACAAGATCGCGGCAACATTGTCGGCGCTTAAACAATTTCCGGGACGCCTGCATGTTTTCTTTCAACCGCACGGATATGGTTTTTTGAAATTGGTATGGCAGGAACTGGCGCAAACTTTTGCCGACCATCTGTCGCCCGAAGACAGACTCTATCTTGTCGAGCCGTTTTATATGGGAGGAACAGTCGATCGTTCCATTGGTGCCAGTCATGTGGTTGCCGAGCTTAAACGACTGGGTATTCAGGCTGAGTTGGGTGAAGACCGCGATGCCATCAAAGCGGCCGTTATCCCGGCCCTGAAAGCCGGGGACCGGGTTATTATTATGGGGGCTCGCGACGATTCCTTGTCGGATTTTGCACGCGACCTATATAAATCAATCCCTTAGATACATTCTCGATACATACAAAACAGGAACTTTGGCGCCCGGAATCCGTTGGCTCATTAAGAAACAACAATATAAGGGTGAACCTAAATGAGCTTTTCAACCCAATCACAGCCCAGTCTGCGAGGCGGCCCTGTTCCGGGCATGTTCAAGGAAGCGGTAGCCGTTTTCTCCAGGGTGCAGGATCTGCAAGATTGCATCCGTACACTCGAAGGATCGGCTTTTCCCCGTCAGGATATTTCCGTCATGGGACAACGTGGAGAACTGGAAGAAGTTTTCGCACAAGAAACAGTCAATCCCTATAAAGTCATGGACGATCCATCAACGCCGCGTCAGGCGCCTTCGCGACCTGAAGAACAAACTATTGGTGCCTCTGCTTTGATTGGCGGTTCGGCCTATGTCGGTGCGATGGCGATGGCGT
>CAZUYV010000283.1:0-2601 GCA_964624435.1 uncultured Micavibrio sp.
GCACCGCCTTTCACGCCGCCCAAAAACATAATGAAAACATAATGCGCAGCGGGTTTTGTTAGGCCAAAGTAAGCCAATTCAAGCCAATTAAAGATAACGCCTGAAATAGCGTTAACGCTTGAAATAGCAGTAGTTAAGATTGAGGAAGTGTGTACGGATGGCGCATAAATAAACCCCGTAGGCGTGGATAGTACCGCCGATGCGCTTTTGATTGTTTTTTCAGGGGGTTGACGACCAGCGGCGGAAAAACATAATGCGCCGACATAATGCGCTAGTCTTTGATGAGCAGCTTGTCCACTGAGCAGCGGAGCGCCTTTGCCATGCCCACCAATGTCGATGCCCGCAAGTCGTCCCGAGCGCCCGTTTCCACTCTGGCCCACATGGTATGGCTTGCCATACCAGCCAGCTTCGCCGCTTCGGCTTGCGTCAACCCGAGCGATTTTCGACGCTCTTTCAGAAAGGTTGTATCGACCATTTTTCACGTCCTCAAACTTAGCCACTTGGATAAGGAATGTCAACTCAATTTCTAATCCATTTGGCCTATTAAATATATCTGTTAATTTTTCAAGGTTGTCATTATGCCGATTCCATCCTGGGCCGCATCCATCGACAAGTCCAAGTGGCCCCACAAGTGTACACCAACTAAGGCCGGTTGGGTACGTTGGTACAGGGGGCAAACCAGATTCATGGCCGCTCGCACCGTGCCTTTGGATAAGCTGGAACAAGTATGCCGCGAACGGCTTGACGAAATCGACCGGCAGATAGAAGAGGATTCCGAGGCAGAGGTCATCGGCCCCTTGTCCTATCGTGATGCTCTGGGGGAGTACCTGGCCGTTCAAAAGGCCCGTATCGGCGCGGCCCGAAACAGAATCGAGCAACGCACGTTCGACAATCTCAAATATGAATTGAACAAGTTTGGCAATTTCAGGATTGACGGCGCGCCGATCGCCGCCCGCATGATCGACCAGATCGGCCCCCGCGAGTTTAGCGCCTACGCCCGCGAGTTCGATAGCTGGAAGGGATCGGGTTTTGATTCCGTTGTCTCGCGCGTCCTGGCGTTCTTTCGCTGGGCGCAGGGCATGGAGTACGTTGAGAAGTTCAACCCCGGCCCGCAGTTTCAGCGACCCGACAAGAAGCAACTCCGCGGGGAGCGAATCGAAAAGCAATTCAGCTTCACCATCCCGGAAATCGCCGCCCTCTACCATGCCGCCAATGACACTATGCAATGCTGGATTGCGTTGGGTGTCTGCGCCGCGTTCACCAATACCGATGTATCGCACCTGCCCAAAGACATTATTGCCGGTGGCGTCATTGACTTCCGCCGCAGGAAAGAGGGGAGGGTACGCCGCGTTATTCCATTGCCCGCGGACGTTGTGGAATTGATTGCCGGTTACAGGAGGCCGGAAACCAGCCTGCCCTACTTCTTTGTCACCACCGGCGGAAACTGCTACAGCCGAACCGGCGCGGGCGGGCCGTCGTGTTCCATATCCACCTTGTTCGCCCGGCTCATAGATGAATCGGGGGTTGAGAAAATAAAAGGCCGCGGGTTCAAGGGATTGCGCACCAGCTTCTTCAACCTGGCCCCTAGAAGTGGTTACGACACAGAACGAAAGATCATCATGGGCCGGGCACAGGGGACCATCGACTACGATTCCTACCTCGAAGATATTGGACTGGATAGATTGCGCCATGTCGTCAACCATGTTTGGTCGCAGGTCAAATCGGAAATTAACAAGTCACGTCCGGGTTCGCCGTCCGCATAGAATGAACAACCCGGCGCGTCCGGGCCTGTCGCTTCGCCGGCGTGAACACTTGCCGCTCCAATGCCCGCTTCAGCGCCGCCGGATCAACCTTTAGCCGCGCCCCGTCTTTGATAGCTAGGCCGTGGCGGATAGCCTGGGCCTTTACGAAGTCGCGGGCCTTGTGCAATTCTTTCGCGGCCTGGTTAATGCTTTTCAATCGGTCGTAAGTCGTTTCCATCTCACGCCACCTTTTTCTTCGGCATGTAAAAGTATTTGCCGTTCTTGGCCAGCTTGTAGCCAAGTGATTTCATCGCCCGGTTCCAGACGGCGGCGATGGTGGACTTTTTGCGGTTTCTCGTGTCGTTAAATGCGGGAATGCATCCAACGTCGTATCTGTCTTTTACGAATTTTTGAATATCGTCATAGACAACACTTCCATCTTGGCTTTCGCCAAATTCCGTGAACACCCATTGCCCTAGGCAGTGCGTTCCATCTGGTCCGTTGCAGCTTCCCTTACATATATCCTTCGCCGCCAGCCGCTTGACTCGTTTTGGGTATTTCATGCTGCCACCTTTTTCCTTTCCTCGTTCAACTTAATCGCGCTGTACTGTCTCTCGGTCCAGATCATCGCAAGCCGGTGATGCGCTTCATCGTCCTCTTCCGTAAACTCGGCCCGCACCAATTCCAGGTTGCGCTGAAACAGACGGTGGATGTGCTGGTTCGGTGTCATTCATTGGGCCTTTGCCGTTCCAATAATTTTTACAAATGACTTAAATGCCATACTGACATCGGGCAGGAGTTCTTCATCCTCGAAAACGATCGTGTTTCCCACGCTCACAAGATTCAAAATCCTTCTCCT
>CAZUYV010000284.1:0-2578 GCA_964624435.1 uncultured Micavibrio sp.
ATTACCCCAGAGCTGATAAGCAAATTAACAGCATCTCTGGAGCAGCGTTTACAGGAACGTTATCCAGAGGCTTTGACGCCCGCACTCGATGCGCTGCAAAAAGATGCGCGTATCAAAACGTTTCTTTTTGGCGATTCAAACGCCAAGATGGAAATTAAAGAAGGGCACCCCTCCCGTATGAAATGGGTCTATCTAAAAAGCACTTTTGAAATGAGCGCCGACCCAACGCCCTTTGGCGGGCTTGAAGGCCGCGATGAAATGTTTTCCATCTTGATCGATCGCTTTAGCGATGCCGCCGACAATGGAAAAACTGTAAAAGACGCGATTGCCGCCGTGCATGAATATGCCGACAAAATAAAACGCGGCGATTTCGGTAACAAATTAAGTTAGAAAATTTTATGAGCATCCTTCACGATCATTTTGAAAAAGTGCGTCAGATGGAAGCGCAAGGAATCCCAATCACGCGAGGCGTTTTTTACGATGTCGGCGGAACGCTTGTTACATTTAATGCCAATCAACCGCTGATCGATTTTGCAAAATGGAATGATGAGAGAAAATATCTCGGCGATAATCATGTTTTTTCAGGAGACATCAATCATGCCCGTGAAATGTTGAATGAATATAATGTCGATACAGCATCATTTGGTGTAGAGGAACTCGTCTATAAGCAACGCACCTTCAACGAAGCCCTTGCACGCCAACATGACGATAATGTTGCCCTGTCAAAGCTGCTGCCGGAAGCCGGAAGGACGGGCTTCATCGCGCGCCCATCTCATTCGCTCGAACTGATCATTGATGATAGCGCTCCCTTGCTCGAAGGGATTATGGATGCTGGCCTTGTTGTGACATGGTGGGATCCACGTGACCCGAAAGTGCGTGAATTCCTAGAACAAAAACATTATCTCGATTTCAAGCCTTAGATTACTTCCCGATACAAAAATCGCGGAAGATAACATCCAGCAAATCTTCGACATCAACACGCCCCGTGATGCGGCCCAGTGCGCGCGTGGCAAGGCGCAAATCCTCCGCCATCAATTCCGGCAATGTCGCCTTCAATGATTTTTGCAAATGAGTGCGGCAATCTTCCAGCGCCGCGCGGTGACGAGCGCGGGTGAGGGACGGTGTTTCACGCGAAGAATCGTAGAGCGATTTTATCTTCGCAGTGAGGGCCCCTAAAAATTCTTCCATGCCCTTGCCGGTAGTGACGGAAATTTTGATGGGATCATTTTTCCCTGTTGTCATACGTTTGATAGCATCAAGGGTCGCGCCAATGGTGGATAGATCGGATTTGTTTATGACGACGAGGCTGCGATCATTGATCAGCTTCAGCGTATGCTCATCCGGCGCGGCACCACCCGCATCGAACACCAGAACGCGGATATCGGCGTCTTCCGCGCGTTGCAGAGCGCGGCGTATTCCTTCCGATTCAATGCTGCCATGGCCGCCGTCATCCTTGATCTGGTCAGGACGCAACCCGGCCGTATCGGCAAGAATGACGGGATAACCACCCAAATCCAAATGGACCTCTATCACATCGCGTGTCGTTCCGGCCATCGGGGAGACAATGGCAACATCGCGGCCCGTGAGCGCGTTCACTAAAGAAGATTTTCCAGCATTGGGCGCGCCAATGACCGCGACCTGAATCCCGCTGCGCAATCGTTCACCCCGGCGATTGTCATTGAGGTGATCGGCGATTTCGGAATCGATTTTTTGAATGGCGGGGTAGGCCTTGGCGGTTTCGGAATCCGGTACATCTTCATCGGGGAAATCGATCACTGCCTCGACATAGGCCAATGATTTTATCAGCTGATCGCGCCAGCCATTATAGAGTGATGATAATGCGCCTTCCATTTGCGAAAGGGCCTGTTGGCGCTGCGCCTGTGTTTCCGCCTCAATCAAATCCGCAATCGCTTCAGCCTCGGTTAAATCCATCTTGCCGTTTTCAAAGGCGCGGCGAGTGAATTCACCGGGTTCTGCGAGACGATGCCCGGGCTGTTTTTTCAAGGCGGACAAGAACGCATCAACCACGGCGGTGGAGCCGTGAAGGTGATATTCCACAACGTCTTCACCGGTAAAACTGGCGGGGGATTTGAAGGGAATGACCAGCGCATGGTCTATCAGCGAGCCGTCTTTCGGGTCCACCAGTTTTTTGAAATGAGCGGTACGCGGGGCTGGCACCTCCGGGAGTTGTGCAAAGTTATACAAAGATTTCCAAGCTTTATCCCCCGAAACGCGCACAACGGCGACCCCGGCTTTTCCGGGCGCGCTGGAGAGGGCATAAATCGTATCACTCATGACAGGATTATTTCTTCTTGGCGGCCGATTTGGCTTCGCCACCGGTCATGTCGACGCCCATCTGGCCCCAGAACATTTTCTGCATATCGGTCCAGCCTTGCATGCTCATCGGCATCCACGCCTTGACCAGCGCTTCAGGATCCAGCGCCCGCATGTTTTCGGCCATGCGTTCTTCGAGTTCCTTCATCATGCGTTCCTGCATCGGGGCGAGGTCGGGCAGGCCCATAAAACGGCGGGCTTCTTCCGGCGTGCATTCGATATCGAAGTTGACTTTCATGATGGG
>CAZUYV010000285.1:0-2574 GCA_964624435.1 uncultured Micavibrio sp.
TCGTTACTTTCATCTTCATCAGTTGTTGCCGGATCATCATAGGTGTCGTTTGCTACATCCGTACGGTCCTGTTGAGGATCATTATTTGTTTCTGTTCCTGTACATTCGCAATCTTCCCAATCCGAAGCTTCCCAGCGATAGGCCTTTTCAACTGCGCCATATTTCATGGTGGAGGTAAAGCTGCTATTGCCTGTATCCCATTGTCTCATGATGGCGGAGCGGAAGGTCGCGTTGCCATCACCGGGGCAGTTTTCCCGTGCTGTAATAGAGCCGGTTGTCGGACAAGCTTCGATTTCTTTCCCGGCAAGGTTTCTGGAGCCGCGTTTATCGGCCCCGGGGCTGATCACAGCAAAAATAATACTATCCGGTGCATTCGGCGTCATGTTATCGCCTTCGGCATCCACGATGCTGATAGCGCCCCGGTCGGAGTTAAAGTTCGGTTTTTTACCAGCGGTAGGTTCCTTGGTGTAATAATCCGTTACCGCATAAATCAGGCGGTGCCCCCACCCATCGAGAACGGTTTGGTCTGGCAAGTTCAGGCTTCGAACAGGAACTGAACCGTACTTAACCGCCTGGGCAGTGCTTGCAATCGTTCTTCCGGTAACATTTTCGACAGCCGGTGCAACAGCAGCACAATCGGCCTTACCGAAATTAGCGTTGTCAGGACCTATATCGGTGCGCGCGGGACAGGGCATAACACCATTCAAAGCGCGATAATTCTGGAGAGCTTCCTCAATCTGGGCGATTGTCTGGATACTGGAATCCTGTTTCTGGGACCAGTTATATTGCTTGGCAAGGAAAATGCCCGCAGATGTGAACAGGCCGATCACAACCAGGAATAAGCTAAGACTGATCAAGCTATATCCGCTATCGCTGCGACAACGCTTCCCGTTGTGCGCAGACAGACCTTCCCCTTTTTTCCCAAAGAAATTCAGTGCCATTTGTAGCCCCCATTTTATTTCAAATTTTATTTTATCTCTATTTACGTTAACAAAAAGTGAACCTTCCGCGCAAAACGTCCGGAAGGCTGGGAAGTCAGTCTAAAATTAAGACTTCGTTAATCTTGTTTGATTTGATAGGCCGTTTCGAGGGACCGCCAGTTTTGTTCGGGGACCACGAGGCCGATGAGGAAGCAGATCGGTTCCCCAATCAGCCGGGTAAGCTTGCCTAGATAGTTCGGCTTACGGGTGCGGCCCATCTGGTACGCAATCTCGGCCACGCGCCACATCGTGATCTTATAGATGATCTCTTCCAGCCAAGGGTATTTTTCTTCCTGCAACAGCCGCACCAGCGGAATGGCCCAGAAATGGTAGCCGCGCATTGTCGCAGGATGGATAAACAGGCGTGTGTGTTCACGTTCCATATCCAGAAGACCCTGGGACAGGCGTCGGCGGTTCACGAAATACGTACAAAT
Source organism: uncultured Micavibrio sp. (assembly GCA_964624435.1). Classification (GTDB taxonomy): domain Bacteria; phylum Pseudomonadota; class Alphaproteobacteria; order Micavibrionales; family Micavibrionaceae; genus Micavibrio_A. Next base: position 1,415 of record CAZUYV010000285.1, read on the forward strand.
TACACGGCCGCCACCGCTAGAGCTTTTTCCGCTGCTTGTCTTGCCGCTGCTCGTTGTGCTCGTACCGGATGAACTCGTGGTGGTCCCACTGCTCGTCGTTGTACCTGATGAAGTTGTACCACTGGAAGTCGTACCGCTGCTCGTGGTTCCGCTTGAACTCGTTCCCATTGCATAGGCATAGTTCGCGCCAGTTTTCACACAATACAAATAAGCCACATAGGGTGGCATATTGTTGTATTCCCTTACAGGCGTTGCAATAGGATTTGTATCTGCCCGGCTCGCCCAGCCACCCATGTCTGGTTCATTGGAACTATCAGGATCTGGTCGCGCATATGTTTTACCAGTATAGGCCACTGTTCCCGTTGAAGGTGGATTTCCATTTCCGGCGGGCAAGCTGGTATCCAGATCACCAGAACCAATAATGACACGTCCCTCCACTGCTGGTAATGCCGCCCAGCCTTTGGGGCAGGATGTCAGGCGGAAGGCAACAATCGCGCCCTCAGGAATATCCGATATCACCGTATCAAGATTTTTGAAGCTGATATAATCATCGAAATAGTTCGGATCATCGGCAGAGGATTGAAGCGCGTTGGTGAAGGTCCGGTCATCGTCGCAGTTTTCTATGTCACGCTGCCCCGCCATGGAGGTACAGGTCGGGCCTGCACCGCCGGCGACACTAAATCCGCCTTCTTTGTCCTTCCCAACGCTGACAACCACGAAGGCTGCATTCGTCAGGGTTCCTGCAATATCAATGATGACCGCGCTGTCTTGGGGGTCATAGTTTGCCGTATCGGTCATGCTCTCGGTGACAGCATAGATAAACCGTGAGCCCCAGGCATCGTAACCATATTCATCAGGAAGGTTGAGACTGCGGGTTGGGACCATCCCGATCCGCACTTCTTCCGTTGCCGTGGTTGCATCGCGTGTCGTGCCTGCGGGAACAGTCGTACCAGTGCATGCGCCGGAAGTCAGAGCCGGCGTTGCATAATTTACATCGGTTGGTGGTAATGTTCTGCTTGCGGGACAGGGCAGCATGTTGTTGTAAGAAGAGTAACGACGCAGCGCATCGGTAATTTCATTCAGACGCGTTTCAGTCGTGCGGATTTTGGATTCCTTGATCATATTTGTCAAAGAATTACCAAAAAGTGCGAGAAGAAGGC
>CAZUYV010000286.1:0-2565 GCA_964624435.1 uncultured Micavibrio sp.
TCAAAACACCGTTAAGGATGCCTGCATGTGAATTTAGTCTGGGCGTTATATGCCCCTTCCCGCCGCGGAAATCAAGGAAAAAGGTAGGGTTTTGACAATGTTATGACTATTTATATTGTCAATAATAGTCCCGCTGGTTTATGAACTCAATCAAACGGAATAAAGGGTCCTCAGATGGCATACGATTCACCTGAACTAAAACAGCAACTGAAACTGCTCTGGAAATTTATGGATATGTACATGAAGGATCAAAAAGGCCGGGAAGAACTAGGTACGGCCGGCTACGATCCGAAACAGCATAAAAAATTCCATACAATCATCACCGGGGAAACAATGGTGAAACCATCGCAGCTCCACAGCATCCTGCTTCCCGTTAAAAAACTCTATGATGATATGGCCAAGGAAAAGCAGGATATTCATGGCAACGCCCTCGATCAGGTTAAAAGTCTTACCGAAAAAGTAACCCCCCTATTTAATGATGTCCGTAATCCGCAACTGGATGCACTCACCGCACATCATAAAAGCAAGCTTGAGGGGAATCTTGGCGCCATAGCAATCTATAGAAAGATTTCTCAATTGATTGATCAGGTTCTAATTGACCCCCGCATTCATCAGACTGACCCCGGCCTTGTTCCGAACGGCATGGATATGTGAGGCAAATCATGACTGAACAAAAAAACAAAAGAATGAAAAAGACCGATCTGTTTAAGAGACTGGCAGCAGAAAGTCCGGTTCTCGCAGGCGATTTCTTTGTAAAATATATGGTTAAGGCCGAGGGTAAGAGCGCGAAAGAACTACGCCAATCTTTTTGCAGCGCTATCACGAATACTTACAACAGCTATGCCTATTACGATTTAGATCGTCCGCCCCTCACCGTAACGGAAATGCTATACAGCATCCCTTCCGATGATGTGCGTTTTGCGATTGAACGAGTTGCACAAGGCATCGTTCTGGAACCGACGCCATCCTTTAAAATATAAACGGGCCCGAAGGCCCGTTTTTTAAGGTTTGGTTGGCTCTACCCCATAAAACGCCTGATAAGCTTCATGGCGGCTTTGCAGCAATTGCGCTCTCGCAATCTCAAACGCTTTGCCCTTTGTAACAATCTCTTGCATATCCTTTATTCGTTCTGGTGATAGGGAAAGATCTCTGTCCATCTCGACAATCGCTTCATACAAATCATGAAGCGGCTTTACTTTGTGATAATTGATTGAAAGCCCTTCATTGCGACCAGTTTCAACATTCTTCAGACTCCACAGAATTCTATTCCATTCCGATCGAGCCGCCTCGTCGCTTACCCGCGCTGACTGCAACACGGTATTAACCAGCAAAATCTTTTCTGCAATCTCCGCAAGATTTCCAGGACTGCTCTCTTCATCGCTTTCAACATCGCCGTGATATATAGGATCGTAGGTTTTATGATTTAAAAAATTGGGGACATTGCTGGCGGATAAATTAAACTCTACCCTCAATTCCTCTGTCTCTGTCGCCCGGGCGGCGTAATACGCCGATTGTCCATCTGTCATCATACTCTCCTTTTATTTTACTCTTTCTATCCAATGCCTCGGCCGCTTAAGTGTCAAGACACTATGAAAACAAATTGACGATATAGGAATAATATCCTATAATGCAGAATGACAAAAATAGTCTTTCCCACCCCGAAACTCCAATCTCCCTGCCTTGTCATCCCCGCGGCGTCTGCACAGCAGACTGGCACAGCGGGGATCCGCAAAACCGGATGCCCGCACAAGGCGGGCATGACAAAATGAATCCTGCAAATTTTAAAACGAGGACAAACGAAGTAATGGATGTCATTGAAAAATAACAAAACTGTAAATTGCCCTGTGAAGGCGATCATCACAAAATGGCGGAACGAACTAGACAAAAGTTAACAAGGAACCATAATGGCTGCCGATCATACGTAAGCCGTGAAAGGAAATAATCATGCAAAAAATTACCCCCTGCTTATGGTTCGACTGGAACGCCGCCGAGGCCGTTGAACTTTACCAAAAAATCTTCAAGGATAATTTCAAACAGGGCAAAACCTTATATTACGACGATAACAATCCCCATGGCAGACCGGGCGAAATTCTGACTGTCGATTTCGAATTGTTCGGACAAAGTTTTATTGCCCTGAATGGCGGTCCTCAATTCCCGCATACGAATGCGGTGTCCTTCATGATCGATTGCAAGGATCAGGCAGAAATAGATTACTACTGGGATTCCTTCTTAAAAGACGGCGGCAAGGAACAGGAGTGCAGCTGGATTACCGACAAGTTCGGACTCGCTTGGCAGGTTGCTTCGCATCGTCTGTTTGACATGTATCTTGATCCCAACAAGAAAAAAGCTCAGGCCGCGATGGCCGCAATGATGACGATGGTGAAGATCGATCTCGCAGCGATCGAAAAAGCGTTTAACGAGGCTTGATTAACGCTCTGCAATCCGGATAACACCGGGCGTGGACCGAATGGCGTTGATGGCGGCTGGCGACATGCTCCACCGGCCTTTGAGTTTTAGTTCCGCCACTTCGCCGCCCTGAATATAGGCGAAGATGGTAACCTTCAC
>CAZUYV010000287.1:0-2561 GCA_964624435.1 uncultured Micavibrio sp.
CCGCCGCGCCGTGCGTGAGAAACACCTGACATTGCCGAAAGGGGAGAGCGCATGAACAAGCCGCACCTTTCCGTGATGCTCGATGAAGTTGTCGCAACGCTCGCACCCAAAGATGGCGAGGTGTATGTCGATGGCACATTCGGTTATGGCGGTTATACACGTGCGTTCCTGGATGCCGCCGATTGCACCGTGATTGCGATTGACCGCGATCCATCCGCCCGCAAGCGCGCCGATGAAATGAAAGCCGAATTCGGCGAACGTTTGATTTTCGTGCATGGGCAGTTTGGCGATGCGCTGGAACTGGTCAAGGCCGCCGGGTTCAATCAGGTTGACGGGTTCGTTTTGGATATTGGCGTATCTTCCATGCAGATCGATCAGGCCGATCGCGGATTTTCGTTCCGTTTCGATGGTCCGCTCGATATGCGCATGGACACATCCTCCGGCGAAACCGCCGCCGATATCGTGAATACTTACGATGAAGAAGATATAGCCAATTTGATTTATAAATACGGCGAAGACCGCAAGTCCCGCTACATCGCCCGCGCGATTGTCGAGCAGCGCAAAGAAGCACCAATTGAGACAACGGCACAGCTTGCCGATCTCGTCCGCAAAGTTGTGTTCAAATCACCCAAAGATAAAATTGATCCAGCCACCCGCACATTTCAGGCGCTGCGCATTGCCGTCAATGACGAGCTGGGTGAATTGGAGCGCGGCCTTGCCGCCGCTGAAGAGCTTTTGAAAGAAGGCGGCCGCCTGGTCGTCGTCTCTTTCCATTCCCTTGAAGAAGGGATCGTGAAATCCTTCCTCTATGAACGCGCCGGGAAAACGCCCGCGCCGTCACGCTACGCCCCCGTTTCCGCAACGGAAACGCTTCCTTCCTTTATCCTCTCCCCCAAAAAACCGATCGATCCATCCGAATCGGAAATCTCCCAAAACCCCCGTTCCCGTTCCGCCCGCCTGCGCGCCGCTGTGCGCACGTCCCACTCTGTCTTCAAAGGTGACGCGCGATGAGATTGTTCCGCATTTCAAACATCCTCTTTCTTGCCGTTGCCGCAACGCTCGGTGTTCTGCTGTTTTGGACGTCACAGGCCGTGCAGAAAAAAGAAGCGGACCTCGCGGAAGACAAAGCAACCCTCGCGCAGGAGCAGGAAACCGTGCGCGTTCTGTCGGTCGAATGGGATTACCTCAATCGTCCACAGCGTCTTGAAAAACTCGCCAAGGAACAATTGGGTATGCAACTTCCCTCCGCGCAGGAAGTCGTCACCGCCGTCGATCAGATTCCAGAACCTGTTGAACCCGCCACTATTCCTGAAGCTGTGCCGCAACCGGCCATCGTTCATAACGTATCGACGCGCAATGCGATGGATGAGGCGTGGAAGCCTGCGCCAAAAGTAATTCCCAAGAAGGCCGAAACCGTTTCACCATCATCCGCCGAGAAGCAAAGCTTTGATCGTTTGATTCAAAGCCTCGATCAGGGAGGCGGGCAATAAGATGAATCTGTTCTCCCGCACCAGCATCCATTTCACAGGGCAGAAACGCTCGACGCTTGATCTGGCGCGCGGGCGGATTGTGCTGCTCAGTGCGATCTTCGTTCTCTGCTACATCATCGTTGTGGCCCGCGTGGTTGACCTTTGCCTGATCCAGGGCGAGATGAAAAAAGAAGACGCGGTTTCGATGATGGAGCCGGAAGCACCGCAAAAGGACGGCATTCACCGCGCCGATATTCTGGACCGCAATGGCGTGATCCTGGCCCGATCCTTAAAAACCGCTTCGCTTTACGCCGATCCGAAGGATATTCAGGACCCGACAGCCGTGGCCAAGGACCTTGTGAAGATTTTTCCCGATCTGTCCTATGGCGATATCCTGCAGAAACTGCAGAGCGAAAAACGCTTTGTCTGGATCAAGCGCAACATGACGCCGGACGATCAGTATAAGATTCTCTATCTCGGTTATCCCGGCCTGTCGTTCAAGGAAGAAGAGCGCCGTATCTATCCGCAAGGATCGCTGGCGGCGCATGCCGTGGGTTACACCGGGATTGACGGGCATGGGCTCGGCGGGCTGGAAGCCAGTTTTGACAAGCTTTTGTTATCCAAGACCGAGCCGCTGATCAGCACGATCGATGTCCGCATCCAGCATGCGCTGCGCCGAGAAACATACAATGCCATGAAGAAATTCAACGGCATTGCCGGGGCAGGGATGGTGATGGATGTGAATAGCGGTGAAGTTCTGGCTGCTGTTTCGCTCCCCGATTTCGATCCGCAGAAAGTGGATGCCAAGAACAAGGATGAATTGTTCAATCGTTTGTCGCTCGGCGTGTTCGAACCCGGTTCGACCTTCAAGATATTTACCACCGCCGCCGTGATCGAAAATGAACATGCCAGCATGGCGCAGGAATTCGATGCGCGCGAGCCGATCAAGATCGGCCGATTCAGAATCAGCGATTATCACGCCGAAAAACGTATCCTGACTTTGCCGGAAGTGTTCATGCATTCTTCCAACATCGGGTCCGTCCGCATGGCCGAAATGGTGGGAACGGATAATTTCAAGAATTTCCTCTCTGA
>CAZUYV010000288.1:0-2541 GCA_964624435.1 uncultured Micavibrio sp.
TTTATGGCTGAAAACAAAGACAAACTGATCCTTATCGATGGCTCCGGCTATATTTTCAGAGCGTATTACGCAATGGCATATGCAGGAAAATCCAGCGGTGGAATGACCAACCCGGCAGGAGTGCCCGTGGGCGCTGTCTTTGGGTTTTCCAGCATGCTGATCAAACTTTTGAGAGATTATAGCGGTGCCCGGGTTGCTGTTATCTTTGACGCTGCCCGTAAGAACTTTCGTTATGATCTGTATGATCAATATAAAGCCAACCGCAGCGAGACCCCCGAAGATTTAATCCCGCAATTTCCGCTCGTACGCCAAGCCACCACCGCCTTTGGGTTGCCGGGTCTGGAGCTTGATGGATTTGAAGCGGACGATCTGATTGCGACCTATGCGCGCCAGGCCGATGCAAAGGGTGAAAAAGTTATCATCATTTCGTCCGACAAGGATTTGATGCAGGTTGTGAACGATAATATCGTGATGCTTGACCCCATGAAGGACAAGATCATCGACCGCGAAGGCGTCATCGAAAAATTCGGCGTCGGTCCCGAACAAGTGACCGATGTACAAGCCCTGATCGGCGATAGCAGTGACAATGTGCCCGGTGTGCCCGGCATCGGCCAAAAAACTGCGGCCCTTCTCATTGAAGAATTTGGAACGCTCGAAAACCTGCTTGAAAAAGTTGGAGATATAAAACAGGAAAAGCGCAGGCAATCCCTGATCGATAATGCCGAGATGGCACGGCTTTCAAAAAAGCTTGTTACGCTGATCGATACTGTCCCGGTTCCAGTCGCTTTGGAAGATATAAAATTCTATGAGTCCCTTCCCGCGTCATTGATTGATTTTTTCAAAGAACATGGTTTCAAATCTTTGCTCACGCGCATCGGTGAAACAGCATCAGCAGAATCATCATCGCAGCCAGCGCCTATCAAAACAAAAGCAGAGCGCGCAGAAAACACCCAAACCGCCATCAGCGGAATGATTGGCAATGATCCGGAACTGCCGCCAATAGCGAATAACAAATATGTGCTTGTGACAGACACAAAGGAACTACAACGTTTTATCGATCAGGCTTATGAAACCGGCTATCTCGCCATCGACACCGAAACAACGGGCCTGACCCCGGCCATGGCAGACCTTGTTGGTATATCGCTTTGTTCCAGCCCCGGCGAAGCTGCTTATGTCCCTGTCGGTCATGCCCAGCCGCAAACAGATTTGCTCGGCGGTGGCGATGCGACCTTTACGCAAATACCGCTGAAAGAAGCAATAACGTTGCTCAAGCCTGTGCTTGAAGACAAATCGGTTATGAAGATCGGTCACAACATCAAATACGACTGGCAAATGTTCTTCAAACACGGCATCGCGATGACACCGTGCGATGACACCATGCTGATGTCCTATGTACTGGATGGTACGTCCGGATCGAACGGTATGGATGAGTTGTGCCGCAAGCACCTCAATCATGAAACCATCAAATATGGTGATGTCACCGGTAAGGGGAAAAACCAGGTGACGTTCGACCTGGTCCCGCCGGACAAGGCTTGCGATTACGCCGCCGAAGATGCCGACGTCACCCGCCGTTTCCATCATGTGTTCAAACCGCGCCTCGCCCGCGAGCAAATGACAGCTGTGTATGAAGAGATTGAGCGCCCGATGGCGGAAGTCATCGCCCGTATGGAAACCGACGGTATCAAGGTTGATCCTGTTATTCTGCGCGATATGAGCGTTGAGTTCGGCAAGAAGCTCGCCATCCTCGAAAAAGATATTCAATCCATGGCCGGAACCGAATTCAATGTGGGATCGCCTAAACAGATTGGCGAAATCCTGTTTGACCAGATGGGCCTTGAAGGCGGGGCGAAAACAAAAACCGGCCAATGGTCCACGGATGTTGATGTGCTGGAAAAATTAGCGGCGCAGGGACATGAGATCGTCGTTAAAATTCTGGAATGGCGCGGCCTTGCCAAGCTCAAGAGCACTTATACAGATGCTTTGCTGGAACAAATCAACCCGGTAACAGGGCGCGTGCACACTTCGTTTTCCATGGCGGGCACGAGCACGGGCCGCCTCGCGTCCTCCGATCCGAACCTGCAGAACATTCCAATCCGCACCGAAGAAGGCCGCCGTATCCGCGAAGCCTTCGTGGCCGAAAAAGGCCATGTGCTGCTATCGGTCGATTATTCGCAAGTCGAATTGCGCCTTGCCGCCGAAATGGCGGGCGTGAAGGCGCTTAAACAAGCGTTCCGCGATGACGTGGACATTCATGCGCTTACCGCATCACAGGTCTTTGGTATTCCCCTCGACCAAGTCACGCCGGACATTCGCCGCAATGCCAAGGCCGTCAATTTTGGTATCATCTACGGTATTTCCGGCTGGGGCCTCGCCCGTCAACTCGATATTCCCGTTGGTGAAGCGAATGATTTCATTCGCAGATACCTTGCGACCTTTAGCGAAATTCAGGATTACATGGAACGCACGAAGGAAGAGGCGCGCAAATTCGGCTATGTCAAAACATTGCTGGGCCGCAAATGTTACATCCTCAATATCAATGCC
>CAZUYV010000289.1:0-2517 GCA_964624435.1 uncultured Micavibrio sp.
TTTCACTCTCGAAACATAACGGACAAAGAGCCGTTACGTTCCTCCTCTAATCTAAAAATCATAGACGAACAAACATACATAACGACGAACCGAAGAGGAGCTCTAAAATGTTTGCACAATCCCAACTGGTAACAGAAATGCCAAAACTGCGTAAATTCGCGCACAAACTGACGCGTAATACAGCAGAAGCAGAAGATTTGGTGCAGTCCACATTGCTACGCGCTCTGGAAAAACAGACATATTTCGAAACTGGAACTGATCTGTTTAAATGGACTTCCAAAATTATGTATAACCTTTTTGTGACTGATTACCGTCGCAAAACAAAATTCGAAACCCAGTATGATCCAGAAAGCTATATCGACAACCGTGCGGTTGAGCCGGATCAACAGGTTAAAATGGAACTCAAGGCTGTCAATGCCGCGATGAACCAGATGTCGGATGAACACAAGGAAATCCTTATTCTGGTCTGCGTCAAAGGCATGCAGTATCAGGAAGTTGCTGACGCGCTGAAAATTCCGGTTGGGACTGTTCGTTCCCGCCTGTCACGTGCCCGCAGCCAGCTGATCTCGCTGATGGAAGGCCCATCGACACCTTCGATGCCTTACAACCCCGAACAAGACATGCTCGCAAAGATCGCGGCATAACGAAATCCCACGTTAACTCCAAATCCCCAACCCAACGTGGAAAAAGCCCTGCCATCCCCCCCTGGCAGGGCTTTTACTTATCTGGGATTAAAACGATAGCAGCTCTACGCTGCTTTTTTCTTCTCAAGAATCTTCAGGATCGATTCTTTCAGGTCCGCCTCGACAATCGGCTTGGACAGATAATCATCCATACCGGCGGCAATACATTTCTGCTTGTCAGCAACCAGCGCGTGGGCGGTGAGGCCGATGATGGGCGTTGCATCCAATCCGCGCTCATCTTCCATCTTGCGAATCGTGCGCGTGGCGGTCAGGCCGTCCATTTCGGGCATCTGCACATCCATCAGGATCAGGTCGTAATGCTTTTCTTTCCACTGCTGAACGGCTTCAAGACCGGTCTTGGCCACGTCATAGCTGCAATCAAGGGAATTGAGGATATAGCTCAGGACAACGATGTTTCCTTCGTAATCCTCGACCAGCAAGATGCGTTTTTCATTGCCGATGGCGGCGCGCAGGCGGTCATTCAGTTTTTGCGCCTTCACCACATCATCAACCTGCACGTTCTCTTCCGACATGGCGGTGATGAAAGGCAGGATCACGGTAAAGGTGGATCCTCTGCCCACTTCGCTCTGGGCGCGGATAGTGCCGCCCATCAATTCGGCAAGGTTGCGGCTGATCGGCAGGCCAAGCCCCGTGCCGCCATAACGGCGGGATACAGATGAATCCGCCTGCTTGAACTTTTCGAAGATGACTTCCATGGATTTTTCGCTGATGCCGATACCGGAATCTTCAATCTCAATACACAAGACATTGGCGTCGTTCATTGTCTCAAGATAAGCGTGAACGCGGATAAAACCGTTCTCCGTAAATTTCACGGCGTTACCGATCAGGTTGATCATGATCTGGCGCATGCGCGCCTTATCACCATAGAAGGTGGTTTCGCGCACGGCTTCATAATCAAAGGTGAAATCGAGGTTTTTCTCTGCGGCCTTCATCGACATAATGCTGATGATCTGTTGGAACAACTCACCAAGTTTAAAGGCCCGGTTTTCCATCTCCAGCTCTCCGCTCTCAATCTTGGAGAAATCGAGGATGTCGGTGATAAGCTCTTTCAGGCTCTCAGTGCTGGTGCGCAAGGTGCGGATCAGCTTTTCATGGCGGGCATTGCCGCTGCTCTCACCCTGGCTCAGGATCTCGGCAATCCCGCTAATGGCGGTGAGCGGTGTCCTGATTTCGTGGCTCATATGGGCAAGGAATTCGCCCTTGGCGGCGCTGGCGGCTTCGGCGCGGTCACGCTCTTCCTTCAACTCACGTTCATGCTCTTTAATATAAGAAACATCGGTGTGCGCGCCGATAAAGCGAACAGCCTGCCCGTCATCATCAAAAATTGCCTTGCCGCGCCCATGGATCCAGACAGGGCGGCCGGATTTGTGGATCATGCGGTAGATCGATGAAAATTCCGATAACTCACCATTGATGTAATTGTTGAACGATGTCCAGAACATCTCCGCATCATCAGGATGCAGCAGGCGGCGGAATGTCGGTTCATCCCCTGCAATCTCGTCCTCAGTATAACCCAGCATGGCTTTATATTGCCCTGACCAGTAAATCGTCCGGTTTTTAAAGTCCCAGTCGAAAATCCCGTCATTCGATCCGCGAATAGCAAGGCGGAATCGTTCCTCTGATGTCCGCAGCGATTCTTCGGCCTGGCTTGCCTTCATCTGCGCCTGCATCAGATACCAGTTGAAAATCAGGATGATCAACGCCGCAACGATTCCCCCAATCATCAGGCTCATTTGATAATTGCTGATCTTGATATTCATGCGATAGGCGCGCTGGGTTTGAAGCTTGTATTCTTCGTCCAGCAACTTGCGGC
>CAZUYV010000290.1:0-2506 GCA_964624435.1 uncultured Micavibrio sp.
GGTTTCGGTCTGGGCGAGGATGATGGCTTCGTCCTTCGAAATTTCCCCCGCGCGGTAACGGCGCAGCGGATCGGCACCGAGTGTTTTCACCAATGTGGAATCTGGTTTCACGCTGCCATCTTTTATCCGCGCATCGAAGGCATCCAGTTCTTCCATCGCACCATTATTTATCATGTAAACAAAGCGGTTGTTGATGCGGCTGTAGAGGGTCTCACGTTCCGGCATGACAAGTGTGACATCGAATTGCCAATGTGCGGGGGGCGCAATCTTGGGCATCTCCTGCCATTGTGCCAGCGGCTTTCCGGTGGCTTCCAATATTTCCCATGCGTGAACAAGTCGCGCCGTATGCATGGGATGATAGAGGGCGGCGGTTTCCGGATCACGCCGCGCCAGTTCTTCATGGAAGGCAGGATTGCCCATTTCTTCTTGTATCTGCATTGTCCGCGCACGGATTTCAGCGGGGACTTCGGGAATAGGAGACAGACCTTCGATCAGTGCCTTGATATAAAGGCCGTTTCCACCCGTGATGATGGGCGTTTTGCCGATCTCAAATATCTTTTCAATTAAAGGCGTTACTATTTTTACCCATGACCCCGCCGAACAAAGTTCATTGGGATGAAGTACGCCATATAGTTCGTGCGGGATAAGGTCGCGGTCATCCTGAGGCGGCTGGGCTGTCAGGATCGGCAGGCCTTCATAAATCTGGCGGGAGTCACAATTAACGATCACCCCGCCATGCGGAACGGTCTGTGCCACATCAATGGCGTGCGCGGATTTCCCGCTTGCTGTTGGTCCGGCGATGATATGGATGTTCATTGACATATTCCAACTATACTTATAGCGTCAGGAAGAATTGTGAAAGAGTTTTTTGCTATGTCCGTAATACAGACAGTTCTGCGCCCCGAGCCGCACCCCTTATGGAACGTGCAGCTTTCCTTTCGTGACGTCAATCCGGATGGACTCGTCTGCATTCAGGTTCCCGGGATTCGCTCACAGGGTATGTTCACCGAAGAAAATGTCGAAATGGCAGGACGAATTGTCGATCAAGGAATTTCGACACTCTCGTTTGATTACGGCGGTTGTGCAAACTGGGTGAAGGGCAAAGATCTTGCCACGCTCGATAGCCACATCCGCGATACCAAGGCGGTGATCGACTATATTGGGGATCGTCGCCACGTCATGTTGTCGAAATCCGCAGGGATCACCATGGCGCTGGCCGCTGCGAATGAAAAGACCCGGGCGATTGTGGCCTCTATTCCTGCGCCAGATCTCTATCAAAATCTGTCAGAACCCTATTTCGCAACACATCCCTTCTATGTGAAGTGGGGGTTTGATGTCTTGATGGCGACGCGCGGTTATTATTGTTGGGTCAGCAAAAGCAATAAGGATAGGAGCGTTCCGTTTATCAAGATCACCAATGATTTTGTCAAAAGCGCTGCGCATAACAAGATATCGGATATTGTTGAACGAAATCCCCACCGTCCACGCGTCCATTGCATCGTCAATGAAGGCGACCGGTATGGGCCGAAACTGATTGAGAAATTCTGTGCTCAATTGAACAGCGTCGGTTATAAAGTCGATATGGACGTAATCAAGGGCGGCGGGCATTCTTATACCGCTGCGACGAAGGCCGCAATTATCGACAGCGTTAGGAAATTCTCCCTCTAAAGAAACTAAGCCTGCTTCAATGTATGCCGGCGGTACATGATCGTTCCAAAGAAAAGAACGCACATCACGATGACAGAGGCGGGAAATAAAACCGTTGTGAGTGAATATTGAGTCAATGCCGCGATGGTTAAGCCCTGACGCGGTATATTCCATGCGTAGATTGTCATGTGCTCTTCATGTGGTCTTTCCCATGTTTTGCGGAAGGTGGGGTAAAAGGCTACCGAATTGATGAGCGTCACGATCACTACGGACCATAGCGGATCTTTGGTCAGGATCCATACAGGGATGGCGGCAAGCGCCCCTGCGAACATAATCATGTCGCTGCGCGTGACAGTCTTGGTGCCCAGTTTCAGGGCCAAGACACTGACCACCAGACACATAAAGCAGATAAAACCTGTCACCCATGCGCCGGGCCCGGCATTTTCGGAAAGCTGCGCAACAAAGGCGATGCCAGAAACAATCACCCAGATAATCCATGTAAAAATATGCGGCTTGTTGCTGCCCTTCCACATGCCCCGTAAATAAGGGGCATAGCCTATAATCGTTAGAAGAATGGCGGTGGCGGCAAAGACTATTTTTAAATCGAAATCCATGTGTCTTTCATGCGGGGTTTGCCCCGTTTTGGCAATAAAAAACGCCGCCTTGTAAGGCGGCGTTTTCGGATCTTTGAAAAGTTACTCGGCAGGAGCCACTTCCTCTTCAGGTTCGGCCTTTGGTGCTTCGTCTGTCGGGGCATCTTCCTTCGGCGCGTCCTTGGCTTCATCCTTTGCTTTCTCTTTGGACGAGGCTTTGTCCTTGTCTTTGGAGAATTGCAGGGCGAGGAAACGGACATCGCCTT
>CAZUYV010000291.1:0-2484 GCA_964624435.1 uncultured Micavibrio sp.
GAAAAAACAAAAAGAGGGACAGCCGATCCGCACCGACGGGCCCGAAGGCCATTTCAAAAAAGCAGGCACGCCAACCATGGGCGGGTTGATGATTTTGATTTCGGCGGGTATTTCCGTCCTGCTCTGGTCCGACCTTGCCAACCCGTATGTCTGGATCGTGGCCGGTGTCATCATCGGATATGGCCTGATTGGCGCGGCCGATGATTACGCCAAGTTGACCCGCCGCAGCCACCACGGCATTCCCGGCAAGATAAGATTGTTGTTTGAATTCGGGATCGCATCCTGTGCCATTGCCGCCTATCTGCATTATACCGCCGATCATTTCGATACCGGCCTTGCCATTCCGTTTATGAAAGATTATCTCGCGCCGCTCGGTTTCTTCTTTATCCCATTCGCGATGCTGGTGATTGTCGGCGCTTCGAACGCCGTGAACCTCACCGATGGGCTTGATGGGCTCGCCATTGTTCCGGTGATGATTGCCTGTGCGTGTTTTGGACTTATCAGTTATCTCGTTGGGAACGGGGTTTATGCGCCGTATCTCGGCATTCATTTTATTCCGGGCACGGGCGAGCTCGCGGTGATTTGCGGTGCGCTGATCGGAGCGGGGATGGGATTTTTGTGGTTCAATGCGCCGCCCGCGATGGTGTTTATGGGTGATACCGGATCGCTCGCCATGGGCGCGGGGCTTGGGGCGATTGCCATGATCGTGAAGCACGAGTTGGTGCTGGCCGTCATCGGCGGGTTGTTCGTTCTTGAAACCGCGTCCGTGATGATTCAGGTGGCGTCGTTCAAACTCACCGGAAAACGTGTGTTTGCGATGGCGCCACTGCACCACCATTTCGAAAAGAAGGGATGGTCGGAACCGACCATCGTTATCCGGTTCTGGATCATTTCGGTGATCCTCGCCCTCATCGGACTTGCCACCCTGAAACTGAGATAGCATGATTAATTGCAGGCCATTCGTTGAAACCCTGAACGGAAAACCGGTTGCCGTGTTTGGCATCGGTGTTTCGGGTATCGCAACGATTGAAGCCCTGATCAATGCGGGCACGCAAGTGTTCGCCTGGGATGACAACGAGGACAGCCGGGCCCGCGCGATCGAGGCAGGCGCCATTGTCGAAGATTTAAACCAGAGCGATATGACAGGGTTTTCTGTTCTGGTCCTTGCGCCCGGTATTCCCCTTTCGTTTCCAGAGCCGCACCCGGTGGCGCAGAAGGCCAAGCTGGCGGGCATTGAAATTATCGGCGATCTGGAGATTTTGCACAGGTCCAATCATGGCCGCAAAACGATCGGCATTACCGGGACGAATGGCAAATCAACAACGACGGCGTTGATCGGCCACATCCTTTCCAGCGCCGGAATTGATTGCGCTGTGGGTGGCAATATCGGCAGGGCCGCGCTCAGCCTCGATATGCCGGCGCAAGATGGCGTGATCGTTTTGGAGATTTCTTCCTATCAGATGGATTTGTGCCCGACTTTCCGCCCGGATATTGCGTTACTGCTCAACATCACGCCCGATCATCTGGACCGCCACGGCACGATGGAGAATTACGCAGCGGCGAAGGCCCACATATTCGATTATGCCGGTGTTGGTGTGTGCAGCGTCGATGATGCGCCATCATCAGAGATTTATGAGAAGGCCCTGCAGGCCGGGGCGCGGACCATGGTGCCGATTTCGGTGGCCAAGGAACTGACCAACGGCGTCTATGCCAAAAACAATATGCTGATCGATGCGAGTTCCGGCCCCGCCATTGAAATTGCCGATCTTGCCGTCATGCAATCATTGCGCGGCGTGCACAACCATCAAAATATCTGCGCCGCCTATGTTGCCTGCCGCGCCTATGGTCTGCCCGCCGAAATCATCATCGAACATACCAAAACCTTTCCCGGCCTGCCGCACCGCCAGTTCCTTGTCCGTACCATCAATGGCGTGGCCTATATCAATGACAGCAAGGCCACGAATGCGGAGGCGACATCCAAGGCCATTGCATCGTTCAACAATATTTATCTGATCGCGGGGGGGCGGCCCAAGACTGGCGGCCTTGAAGGTCTTCAACCTCTGCTCGATCATATCCGCCATGTGTACCTGATTGGCGAGGCCGCGGATGAATTTGCGCGGTGGCTCGACAAAAACGGCGTGGCCAATACGCTTTGCGTCACCATCGATATCGCAACGATCGAAGCCCATGCAGCGGCGCAGGCCAATCGCGGCGAGCCGGGCGGGGCAGGGACGGTCTTGTTATCACCAGCCTGCGCATCATGGGACCAGTTTGAGAATTTCGAACATCGCGGCAATGTGTTTGCCGATATCGTCAATAATCTTTCCGTTGAGACACCTGAATGAAGATTTTTACCCGCACCGATAAATCAATTCTGGGACGATGGTGGTGGACGGTTGACCGCGTGACGCTGACTGTCCTGCTGATTATCGCAGTGATCGGTATCATGCTGGTAGCGGCGGCGAGCCCGCCGGTAGCGTTGCG
>CAZUYV010000292.1:0-2478 GCA_964624435.1 uncultured Micavibrio sp.
TTTCGACCGCGCCCTTTTCAAGGGCTTCGACGGCGGCGCAGATGGCAAGGTAGGTCTTGCCTGTTCCGGCAGGGCCGATCGCCATGGTGAGATTGTGTCCGGCAATGGCTTCCATCAGTTCGCGCTGGCCATCGGTGCGGGGGCGGACTGTCTTGACGTAACTTTTGTCCCGGGCGCCGTCTATTTCCTCATCGAGCGGATGCCAGTCGAGATCGTCGAAGGCCGGACGTATGACATTGCCTGTGCGGTGTGGATGGCTTTTTGTGCTCGTATTCTTTTTTGATTTTTTCGCCATGATGGATCCTTCCTGTTCGGGTTAAGTAGAGATACAAAAACAAAAAAACCGCGATGTCTTGGACATGCGGTTTGGAACATTCTGGTTTTCGAAAAAACGCTGATTTCTGTGGCTGCGGCTCTTCTGGCGAGCGCGCCGACAATTTCGTATGGAAAATCTAGCCTGTTTGCGATCAAGGAGAACCCTTGTGAGGTGAGAAATCGAACGTATTTTGATTCTACCTGATTCGTTTGCCTTTGCGGTGAAAATTCTATTGGGACTTTTAAAAAACCGCGCGATGGTAAGAACCGGGCCACTTTCCGCGCGTTAGCGTATTGCCATTCATATAAAGAGAAGGACATCATCATGGATATTGTTTCCACCAGATTATCAAAAAGAAGCTTTCTGGGCTGGCTTGCTGCTGCACCGGTCGGTCTTGTCGCCTTTAAGTTTATCAACGGGGAAGGGGTGATCACTCCTGCTATTGCTGCCGAAGCACCAAAAACATCCGGTCCGTTCACATTGCCCAAACTTCCTTATGCCACAAGCGCGCTTTCCGCTGCGATCGATCAACAAACGATGGAACTGCATCATGGCAAACATCATCAGGCCTATATCGACAATCTGAACAAGGAAGTTGCGAAAGATTCAAAACTCAAAGGTAAATCGCTGGACGATATCATCGCCAATATTTCCAAATACAATACGGCCGTACGCAACAATGGCGGCGGTCACTGGAACCATTCTTTCTTCTGGGAGATCATGTCGCCAACGGCGTCAGAACCATCAGCTGAATTGATGACGGCCATCAACGAAGCGTTTGGATCTCTAGAGGGGATGAAGACAAAATTCGAAGAGGCCGGAACAAAACAATTTGGCTCGGGCTGGGCGTGGCTCATCGTCAATAAATCCGGCAAGCTGGAAATCACCTCGACGCCCAATCAGGACAACCCGTTGATGGATGATGCGAAGGTAAAAGGCTCGCCTATTCTGGGCAATGATGTGTGGGAACACGCCTATTACCTGAAATACTTCAACAAGCGTGCTGATTATCTCAAGGCGTGGTGGAAGGTGATCAATTGGTCCAAAGTGTCAGAACATTACACTGCCGCAAAAGCTTAAAGAAAAACCCGCCATTATCGGCGGGTTTTTTATTATGCAGCTTTCGCTGTTTTCTCAGCATTCTTGATGCCCTGTTTGAGGAGGAACCACGCGGCCTTGGACGCCATCTTACCGGCCATACCCTTTGGATCGAACCCGCAAGATTTAAATACCATCGCCACGGCGCGGTCGACTTGTGGCTGCTGGTAATAGCTATAGGCGCGTTTCATATATTCCTTGTTCCAGACTTTGCGGTCATAGACTTCATTGTCGTTCGCATTGGCAGCGAAGAAAGCGTAGGACAGCTCGTCATCTTCTGATTCCGCGATACGGCCCAGCGCAACCTTTAACCGTTTCACCTTCGACATATTTTCCTTGGCAACGTAACGGTTCAGCGTGTCATAGAATAATTTGTAGTGGCGAAACTCATCACCCGCGATTTTGGCACAAATTTCTTTCAATACAGGTTCGTCCGTGCTGGTACCGATAGCGGTATAGTAAGAAGAGGTGCCTGTTTCAACCATGCAGCGGGCGACCATCTCCCCGGCGCGGCTGCCGCGGATGCTCTCGTCATTATTTATATGTTCGATATGGTATCCGGCGCGGAAACGGGCCATGGCTTCTTCAAGGTTCCAGGTTGGATCGGCAAGCTCGGCCCATTTACCAAGGCTCTGGCCGTGCTGGACCTCTTCAGTAGCCCAGCAGCGCGACATGGCCTGGAATTCCGGATCGTCATGGAAGACGCGCTCTAGGTAAGAAGAATAGGCAACGGCGTTGTATTCGACGAGCGCTGCGGCCTTCACGACCTTGATCAGGTCGGGCGTAATTTTGGAATGATCAATCTTATCATACGGGATTTCGTTCATATCCCACATTGGTTTGCTCATGGCCGCTTGCTCCTTCTTCTTGGTTTTCTTGGCACGTCCCAAGCTTTAACAGGGTTAAAGAATCCTTGCAACCGGGCCGAATTAGCCTGCTAGATCAAGGGGTCATAACCGATATTCCAAAATAACATAGTGCGCCGCGGCACAGTTTGTGCTATATTATGCTTACGCACGTGCCGATGGCCCTTCCCTCAAAAGATGCAGGTTATGCTACGACGG
>CAZUYV010000293.1:0-2463 GCA_964624435.1 uncultured Micavibrio sp.
ACCGGCGAACAGGGCGGCCTCATCACCCCCCGTCCCGGCGCGGATTTCAACGATGGCGTTCTTGGAATCCGCCTCATCCTTGGGCAGCAGGGCGACCTTGATTTTGTCTTCGAGGGCCGGGATTTTGGTGTTTAGCTCATCCAGCTCCGCCTGCGCCATTTCGGCCATGTCCGGATCGGACAGCATATCATTGGCGTCCTTTTGTCCCTGAATGGCGGTCTTGTATTCATCGAGCAGGGCGACGATTTCCCCCAGCTCGGCATATTCCTTGGACAGCTTGACGAATTCCTCGCCCGAAAGGCCCCCTGCCGACATCTGGTCGGCAATGGCTTTGTAGCGGTCGGCGGCGGGCTGAAGCTTTTCGATGTAATCCATGGAAGGCGGTTTTAGAGGAAGATGAACCGAATAACAATAGTCTTGGTTTTTTCGGAAAATGGGATTAGCGTGATTGTTATGACCAAAGAAATCACATCCGGATCGAACTTTTCCTTAGAAGCCGAGCGCGAGGCGGAGACCAGCCGCCTTCGTCAAAAAATGCGCGGATTTTTTGACCGCCTGACGCCTGAACAGGAAGAAGCGGTTTTGGCATATGACGGCGATGACAACGTTGTCGATCCGCTGGAACCACCAGCCGCGCCACAGCCGTAACGATACCGCTTTAAGGAGTATGCATCATGTCCGATCTTCTCGGCGAAATCAGTCTGATGGATCGATTTGCAAAAATCGCCGGGCAGGAAGTTCAGGTCATCGTGGAAAAAATCCCCCCATTATCTATCGGCGGCATTGTCTATGAGAGCGCGTCCTACTCCTTTGCGAGGAACGACAAAATTGCCAATGAACTGATTGACCTGCTGGCATCAAGCGGTTTTGGCTATCACATCAAATTTTCAGATGATGAAGCAACGCCTATTGAAGATTTAGGCAGGGCAAATGTTCGCATCCACAAAGGCGATGATAACAAGTGGCGTATCGGCCAGCAGATCACACTGGGATAGTTATACCAGATCGTGCGGCGAGAGTTCGATCAGGAATTTATAGGTAATGTCGGAAATATACAGATGCACGGTGGCGAGGAAGCCGCCGAGTGGCAAATTCAAACGCAGCCCGTGCGCGATAATAAACGCTTTATAGGCCATACCGACCAGCAGAACCATCAGCCAGTAATGGGTCAGGCCACCCGTCCCGATCTTTTCCCCCAGCATCACCATCGGCACAACGAGTGGCAGCAGCAGGATAAAAGTCAGGATCGATTGGGCATTCAGCATATGCACCGTCTGCCAGAAGAAATCATCGCGGCGCACGGCCCGCGCCAGCATATGAATGATGCCGTAGAATAAGAACAATCCACCCCATGATAACAGTGCATGCGCGGCCATGATTTCCGCATTGGGCGTCACGGCCTGATTGAACGCAAAGGCCATGGCAACGAGCGGGTAGACAATCGCGGGAAAGATGAAGGAGCGAATGGCATCCTGACGTTCGGCCGAAAAACGCGTCATGAAGGTCGGCATGAAAATCGACAACTCGAAAACGCCGAGCAGGGTCGCCTTGAGTGTCTGTTTCATAAAACCTCTCCTTCGGGCACAAATTTCCAGCTTTCTTATAGTGTATCAGGATTTGGGGCCACGTTTCAAAAATGGCGGAAATCTGCCAGTTTTACTCAAATTGTTTGACATATTCACAAATTCGGTGCTATCCCTGCCCCCATAATAATGATGAGGTGTGTTGATATGACGAACGTCCCTAATGAAGTGTTGGAAATTGCTAAACTACTGAACAAGCTTGAAATGGCATTTCGGGGGACGAGATCCCAGAAAGCCTTCACACCTTTTTCTGCTAACGTTCCGTCCGAGCTCAGCAATACCGCAAAACATTTTGTTGAAGAAGGCACCTATTCCATCTGGAGCCCTGAAACACCAACGCTTCTTTCATCGCTATGGATAAGCGAGCAAATGGCCGCCAAAAAAATTCCAATAAAATGGCTGGAATTATTTAATGTCGGCTATCTGGTAAAACCGGAAGATCTGAAAGCAATAAAGAAGATTATCAATCCAAAGATTGCCGAGCTTAAAGTCGAACAGAGAGCGGAATTAATGAGTGAGGCAAAAAACAGAATTATCGCTGACTTTAAAGAAGCCGTGAACGCAAAGACATTGGTTGAAGAATTCGGTTTGCGCGTGGATATGGGCGAACGAAACTCAAACGACCTTCTTGTCGAATCCACAATACCAAATCATCTATTAATGGCGGCTAAGCCTTCAGACATATTCACGCAAGCGTTCAATCACAAATTGATTGATTTCATGGATTTAGATAGTCAGAAAATTAGTAAAATTTATAGAGGCATAATGGAAAGGGTTCAGATATTCGAAGACCGGATGCATGATCTGGCCCCAGCCACAAAAGAAGAAATTCAAGAAGAAACTGATGCCGTTGTTATAGAAGCGGCCAACCAGTATATCG
>CAZUYV010000294.1:0-2437 GCA_964624435.1 uncultured Micavibrio sp.
CGCGCGACTCGATACCAACCACCTTGTCTATCATCTGGCCTTTGTAACGCTTGTGAAGTTCATCGATCGTCACCTTCAGACCAAGCGGGTCTTTCAGCAGCGTGGTGATATCGCGAAACTGCACCCCTTGTTTGGGGTAATGCGGGATGGTGCGGATGAGGGATTTTATTGGCATTAGCAAGGACTAAAATGGAATGTCATCTTTAAAGTCAGAGAAATCTGGCTTACTTGTAGGCTTTTTTAATAGAAACTGGCTTTGGTTTTCAAGAACCCAATTCCATCCGGTTTCTGTAAAAGAAAATCCAATATATGGCTCGGTATTCCACTCTTGGTATTTATCACTAAAGACTAAGTTTTTTTGTAATAGACTTTTTAACGCTAAAGTTGCTGCTACTTTAGTAAATCCACTTTTCTCCATATCGTTTTTTATTTGATAAGCAGTTACATGATCTTCAGGATGATCTAGGTTTTCAGCCATTGCAGCTAAAAATACAATTTCATGTTGCTCTAATCCCTCTATTCTTTTTAGCTTAGCTAGCTCGGAAATTTGAGGAAGAGTTTTATCTTTTAGGATAAGGGCATTTAATCTCGCCGTAATCCGCTCTTTTAATTTTTCGTAATCGCTGGCTGATTCAGTGTCATATCTGATTATGGATCGGTGTTGTACATCGAAGGGAAATTTTGTCTTTCTCTCTGAAGCGCAAACCATAACTACCTCTTTCCCTGCCGAAATTGCATACCCTAATTCAAACCAAACATTTGGGTTGTCTTGCGTAATTTCCGCAAAACAAATCTTAGCGTCTCTAATACCATTCTCAATGTCTTGAATGGGAATACTTACTTTTGGATCCTGATCTACTCGGTACGGCTCCAATCCAGCATTACGTATTGCAATGGAAAAGGTATCTTCATACCTCTTATCGAAGACACCACCATCAAAAGGCTGCATCACAAAGCATCGATCCATGACTCATTCCCCCCAATAAATTCGCGCCGCGCTGGCTAGGCGCACCCTCGAAGACAGTACATTTTCCGTACGGCAAGAGGGTTGCAACACCGCCAGCGCAAGCGAGTTCATTTTACGCAGCGGGATTCTGCTGACGGAGGCGTATATGCAGCTCTCGAAGCTGCTTCTCATCCACCTCATTCGGCGCATTGGTCAACAGGCATTGGGCACGTTGTGTTTTCGGGAATGCAATCACATCACGGATAGATTCCGCACCCGCCATCAGTGTGACCAGGCGATCGAGGCCGAAGGCCAGGCCGCCGTGTGGAGGTGCACCGTATTGCAAGGCTTCGAGCAGGAAGCCGAATTTCTCCTGCGCCTCTTCCTTGCTGATGTTCAGCGCATCGAATACCTTGGACTGCACTTCCTGCTTGTGGATACGC
The DNA here is from genome assembly GCA_964624435.1 of uncultured Micavibrio sp. GTDB lineage: Bacteria > Pseudomonadota > Alphaproteobacteria > Micavibrionales > Micavibrionaceae > Micavibrio_A. The sequence continues at coordinate 1,390 of CAZUYV010000294.1, forward strand.
ACAGAGCCGCCGCCGACTTCCCAGCCGTTGATGACCATGTCGTAAGCCTTGGATAATGCCGCGCCGGGATTGGTGGCGAGCAGGTCTTCATGACCGTCTTTTGGTGCGGTGAATGGATGATGCAGCGCGGCCCAGCGGTTGTTTTCCTCGTCGTGCTCGAACATCGGGAAATCGACCACCCACAGCGGTGCCCAGGCACGGCCATCTACATGGCCCTTGTCGTGACCGACCTTGAGGCGCAATGCGCCCAGAGCTTCGTTGACCACCTTCAGCTTGTCGGCGCCGAAGAATACGATGTCGCCATTCTGCGCGCCGGTGCGGTCGATGATGGCTTGCAATGCCTTGACGTGAATGTTTTTGACGATGGGGCTTTGCAGGCCTTCTTCGTTGAGTTTGGTGATGTCGTTGATCTTGATGTAAGCAAGACCCTTCGCACCATAAATCTTGACGAATTCGGTATAAGAATCGATTTCAGACCGGCTGATAGCCGCGCCGTTAGGCACTCTCAGGGCAGCGACCCGGCCGCCTTCCATATTGGCGGCGCCGGAGAATACCTTGAAATCCACGTCTTTCATCACATCTGAAAGCTCGGTGATTTCCAGCGTGACGCGCATATCCGGCTTGTCGGAACCGTAACGCGTCATGGCTTCAGCGAACGACATGCGCGGGAACTGCGCAGGCAGTTCCACGCCTTGTACGATATTGAACATCTGGCGGATCATCTCTTCAACGATGTTCATGATCTGCTCTTCATTCATGAATGAAGTTTCGATATCCACCTGGGTGAATTCGGGCTGGCGGTCGGCACGCAGGTCTTCATCGCGGAAGCATTTGGTGATCTGGAAGTAGCGGTCGAAACCGGACACCATCAACAACTGCTTGAACAACTGCGGCGATTGCGGCAGGGCGAAGAACTGCCCGGCATGCACGCGGCTTGGCACAAGGTAATCGCGTGCGCCTTCCGGTGTGCTCCGCGTGAGCATCGGCGTTTCAATCTCGATAAAGCCGTTGACATCCAGATAGTCGCGCAGGGTTTTGGATACGCGGT
>CAZUYV010000295.1:0-2404 GCA_964624435.1 uncultured Micavibrio sp.
TCGAGGAAATTATGCCCCTCAAGATCGGCAATCTCATAGCCCAGCAGGCGGGTAAATTGCTCGTTGATATGAATGAAGGCGCCATCTTCGGCAGCTGTGGTAAGAAGGTCGCTGGAAAGATCGAGGAAGTGGCGCAGCGTGTCGCGTTCTTCCGGCACATCACGATTGATGAATTCCTGAACAGTATCGTTGAAATCATGATCGTCCTGCAAGGCCGAGGCGATGATATATCGTGCCCCATCCTGTGATTTAACAATGTCGAACTGTAATTGTGCCGAAACTCCGGTTGCCGTGAAGGCAACGTCGTGCAGGCCGCTGCGCAAGGCTGGGAAAATGGAATTGTCACCGGCGAAGAGAAGGGGGGAGCTGCGAAAGGCTTCATCGGGATCGGCAAAGGCAGCAAGGTCAAAGAACGCGATCCCCTTGCTATGCCCTTGACCCGCCATGCTTTCAAATGCCGGGTTGGCGAAGACGATGCGCCCATCCATGTCTAGTACGAGGCGTGCGACTGCTTCATCTGACGATGGATCGCCTTCAAGACGCAGACCGGCGTTTATTTTCAAGGACTTGGCGGACATGAAAACCCTGGGTGAGAATCGGTGAATAACCTGTGCATAAGTCTAAGGCGAATCGCCCTCTTTTTCATAGCACAAAATAGAGAAAGCGGCGAATAACGCCGCTTTCAAGGGAGACGATTTTAATAGGTAAAATCAGTATTTCACGCCGCAGCCATAAGGCTTGGTGGATGCTGTTTCAACCGGATTACCGGCCAGCGTGGCATCGAGTGCCGCCGCGACATAGTTTTTGGCAGTTAGGGCATCGTCGGGTTTGGCGCTGTCATTGTCATCGATCGCTCCATCATAAACCAGAACGCCTTTGTCATTGATCACGAACATATGTGGTGTGACCTTGGCATCATAAGCTTTGCCAATTGCACCGTCTGCGTCGAGCAGGTAGGCGCTCTGATGGCTCTTTTCTGTTTCAAGATATTTCGTGGCACCTGCGGTATCGAGCGCGCCTTGTTTACCGGCAGCCCCGGAATTGATGGTTAGCCAGACAACATTTTCCTTGGTGTATTTTTCCTGCAGTTTTTGCATGTTTCCGGAATCATATTGTTTCTTCACGAACGGGCATTCGGGATTGTTCCACTCAAGAACAACGGTCTTACCTGTGTAATCGGAAAGTTTCACGGTCTTACCCGTGGAATCGGTGGCGGTGAAATCCGGTGCCGGTTGGCCAATGGTCACGGCGGCATGGGCTGGTTGAATGGCCGATACGGCCATTACGGCAATGGCGGCGAGGAAAAACGATTTGATCATGGGGTATCTCCGGTTTGGTTTAAAATGGCTTTTTCAACAATGCCTGGTGTCAAAATCTGCGGCAGGACAATGCCTGTCTTTTGGCCCGGGGCATAATAAACATAGAGGGGCACTCCGCTTCGTCCATAGGATTCCAGAAATTTTGTAATTTCCGGATTCTGGTTGGTCCAGTCGCCTTTCAGGTATTTAATTTTTTGATCTGTGAACAGTTTTTCGGTGGAGGCAACACTGAGCGCGACCTTCTCGTTGACTTTGCAGGTAATGCACCATGCAGCTGTCATATTGACGAAAACGGGCTGTTTTTCTTCCAGATATTTATCCAGTTTTTGCTGCGTGAAACTTTCCGAAAGACCCGTGGTTGTTTCCGTGATCATCGCCGTATCGACATGACGTTCGATCACGAGGGTGGAGATGGCAAACCCGAACAGAGCGAGGGCCAGAGTAATGACGATGGCCTTGGGCGTTTTCTTTGCAGGCCGAACTTTGTAGAGCCATATCCCGAATGTGATAGCAAGAAGGCCATAAAGCGCAATCAGCACGCCCATATGATCTGTCTGTTGCGACAGAACCCAGACCAGCCAGCAGGTCGCGGCAAACATCGGGAAGGCGAGGAACTGGCGGAATGTTTCCATCCAGTGTCCGGGCTTGGGCAAAAGATGACGCAGGGCTGGAATAAAACTCAGTGCCAGATAGGGGAGGGCCAAACCGAACCCAAGCGCCATGAACACGATGATCGAAATAATCGCAGGCTGTGTCAGTGCGTAACCCATCGCAACGCCCATGAAAGGTGCGGTGCAAGGCGTTGCAACAAGCGTGGCCAGCATGCCCGTGAAGAAGGATCCGCTCAGCCCATGTTGGCGGGTGAGGGATTCCCCGGCATTGGCAAGACCAAAATTAATTTCAAAATACCCGGCGAGGTTGAGGCCAAGCGTAAAGAACAGGTAGGCAAGGAACAGGATAATCGCGGGGTTTTGCAACTGGAATCCCCAGCCAATTTGTGCCCCGCCAGCTTTGAGTGCAATGAGCACGGCCGCGATAATCACAAAGGATAGAATAATGCCAGCAGTATAGGCAAGGCCATGCAT
>CAZUYV010000296.1:0-2404 GCA_964624435.1 uncultured Micavibrio sp.
GGAATTGATGCGGACACAAATGTAACCGCTTGAATGGCGGCTTTTACCGCCCTTCGTTTTCTGCTAGCCTTAAAGCCATGAATCAAACCCAATTGATCGACATTACCCGTGAGGCCATTATGCTGACCATTATGATCGGCGCTCCGGTTATGCTTGTCGGTCTTGTTGTCGGGGTTGCCATTGCGCTGATTCAGGCCCTGACACAAATTCAGGAAATGACATTGGTGTTCGTACCGAAAATTCTGACCATCTTCCTTGCTATCTTCGCCTTGTTCCCGGCGTTTGTTTCGGCCATGACGACCTTCATGCAGGAAATATCCACCCTTATCATCGGGATTGATTGATGATCATCCCCCCGGCCTTTCTTCCGTTCGTTCCCATATTTCTGTTATGCCTATCGAATATTTTCATGACCTTCGCATGGTATGGGCATCTGAAATTCGCCAATGCCACGATGCTTGTCGCCATTTTCGCGTCATGGGGCATTGCCTTCATCGAATATTGTTTTGCCGTTCCGGCCAACCGCATTGGATATGGGATGTATAGTGCCGCTGAACTCAAAACCATGCAGGAAGTCATCACCCTGATCGTGTTTGCGGTCTTCTCCGTTTTCTATCTGGGGGAGAAACTCACGATCTATCATGGCCTAGGGTTTTGCCTGATCGCGGCAGGGGCAGCCCTTGTATTTTATGCCCCGAAACTGGCCGGCGCAGCCTAATATTGACATAACATTTTAGGCCTGTTAGAACGCCTGCATGTTTGATGATAATGTCACATATATAGAATGGGATTTCGAACCCTACATTCCCCCACGATCTGATATTCCCGGGGAAAGTATTTTTCTTCAAAACTGGCAGACAATGGTCCTTTCTAACCGTGCAAAGCGTGAATGGGCGATAGGGGAAAACAAGTATAAAATCGATCTTTGGCATCTCGAAAATGAGCGATCTGATTTCCCCATTCTAGAGATGCTACCTTACAAATGGATCCCTACATTTCATGATACCAAGATTGCCGCACGCTTTATGCTGTGGCTTGGCACCAATCAGGGCAGGGCTTTTGTAGAAGATGCAGATAAAATTGCCGATAAACACAAAGATGTTGAAGTTGCGTGGTTGAAAGCGTCCTTAGGTGCCGACAACCCCTTTGCTCAGACATTGGAAAATGAGCAGCTAACTCGAATTATGAAGCAATCGTTTCAATTGGCCTGGCTAAATGTGAACGAGCGCATAGGTGTGCCCGGTCGTTATGACTGGATTCCCCGCGACACCCTCAGGCTAACTGATCTTGATGGAAAATTGACGATTGAAGGATCAATCAATGATGCTGACATTTTTGAGCAGTGCGTGAAATGGCTTGGGACAGAAATGGGGCAGGATTATATCGTCAGATCCACGGCTGAAACGTCTGTGGCACGCAAGCTTCATTGGGAAGCAGAGCAAGCCGCCAGGAACGCCAATTTAAGGTCCATGTTGGGACTTACACCCAAATAACGCTGGTAAAAGCCGCCGTCCTTGGCGAAAATGGACGGTATGACCCTTCTGGAAGATTTTCTGACGACCGGCGTCTTCGCCTTCATCATCATATTCGTGCGGTTTGGCACGGCGCTGATGATCATGCCGGGTATTGGAGATTCTTTCGTTCCCAATAATATCCGTTTGATGATCGCGCTCGCCATCTGTCTTGTCATGACGCCGGTGATGCTGCCCTTCATGCCGAGCCCGTTGCCGGCCTTTGCCACCATGATGGTGTTGATTGTGATGGAATTTATCACTGGCCTCTTTATTGGCACCATCGCACGTATCCTGATGACGGCCCTCGATACGGCGGGGATGATGATATCGATGGCGTCCGGTATTTCCAACGCACAGGTTTTCAACCCGGCGATGTCGGTGCAAGGATCGTTGTTCGGGGCATTCCTGTCGGTGATGGGGGTGACGCTGTTGTTCATCACCAACATGCATCACCTGATGATCCATGGGCTCGTGGAAAGTTATCACATGTTCCCGATCGGCGGCATTCCCGATACGGGCAGCATGGCGGAGCTTATTACAAAGGCTGTGTCTTCGGCCTTTCTGGTGGGGTTTCAGATCGCCATGCCGTTCATCGTTATATCCTTGATGATCTATGTCGGAATGGGTGTTCTGTCGCGCCTGATGCCGCAGATTCAGGTGTTCATTCTGGCGGTGCCGATCCAGATTTTATTGGCGCTCATGACCTTGTCGTTTGTCATTTCCACCATCATGTTATTCTGGCTTACCACCTTTGAAAACGGCATGGTCTATTTTCTTTCGCTCGGGGAGAACAGGTAGCCCATGAGCGATGAACAGGACGATTCCCAAAAGACCGAAGACCCCACCCCCAAGAAACTGGAGGAGGCGCGACGAAAAGGGCAGGTGCCCAT
>CAZUYV010000297.1:0-2402 GCA_964624435.1 uncultured Micavibrio sp.
CGGCTATGTCAAAACATTGCTGGGCCGCAAATGTTACATCCTCAATATCAATGCCGCGAATGCCGGATGGCGCGCAGGCGCCGAACGTCAGGCGATCAATGCACCCTTACAGGGCACGGCGGCCGACATCATGAAGAAGGCGATGATACGGATGAACCCGGCATTAAAAGCCGCGAACCTGAAAGCCAAGATGCTGTTACAGGTTCACGATGAATTGATCTTCGAAGTTCCGGAAAATGAAGTTGAGGAGACGACCAAGCTCGTCAAATCAATCATGGAAAATGTCGTGAAGCTCGATGTGCCCCTCGTCGCCGAAGCGGGCCATGGCAAAAGCTGGGGCAGCGCCCACTAACGCTTAATCGAACCAGCCCCGATAATTTTCCCCGTCGCAACATTTTGCGCAATGATAGCAATACCGCCATTGGCGGGTATGTAGTTGGCCTGTACCGCGCGCGCCATCGCCGCGCCGTCCCATGGGCCGAGATCGTTCATACGGCTCACCACATTATAATAGGTGACTTTTTTGCCGAGATTGCCGCCTTCGGTCAAGATCATGTCATGCGGTTTGTCGAACACCGCCATCCAGAGCTTAACACTCGCGCCGTTTAATGATTTTTCCGGCAGCGAGAAACTATAGGCATCGCCACCAGCTGGTGTCAGCGCAATCGGGAATATTTTTTCGCCGCGCGCTTTTAAAATTGCGGCGCTGATTTTTCCGCCTTCATAGCCGATCATATCCATATGGCCGTTGACGACCAGTTGCGGTGTGTAACGCGGCCCCGTCCCGATCAGGCGGTTATAATCATTCTGACGCTTGGTGCAGAAACCTTGCCCCAAGGAATTTTTGCGCACGTTGAAATAATCGACATGGCAGGAAAGTCCTATCACGTTCTGTTGTTCCGCCATCTGTCCCATCAACGCATCGGCAGGCGGACAGAAAGAACAACCCTGTGAAGTAAAGAGCTCGAGCACAACCGGTGCCGGCACGGTAGGTGTTATAGCCGGGCCGCCCGTTGCCGTGATCAAAGGGGGTGCAGCGCGGGTCTGCGCGACCGCAGGAACAGAAACAGCGGACAGCGCGAGGGCAAAGAGCAGGAATCGGATCATGCCTGCCAGTTTAAAGTCCCTTCCCTTTTTTGAAAAGGCAGGATAACGATAGAATTCAATCTATCAGAAGGAATGACCGATGGCCGACCATCAAGCGTATCGTAAGGATTTCCCCGTTTCATGGGATGAAATGCACCGCAATTCCAAGGCGTTGGCCTGGCGCCTGCTGGGCAAAGGCCCGCTCGAGGGTGGCAAATGGAAAGGCGTGATCGCGATTACCCGTGGCGGCCTCGTCCCGGCCTGTATCATGGCGCGGGAACTGGAGGTCCTTCTGGTCGAAACATTCTGTATTTCCACCTATGACGTTAAGGATATGGGCAAGTCCAACATCTTGAAGATGCCCCAATCCGTAGAAGGCCAAGGCGAAGGCTGGATCGTGATTGATGACCTTGTCGATACCGGCGGCACCTTCCGGGTTATCCGGGAACATTTCCCCAAGGCCCATTACGGCTGCCTTTATGCCAAGCCAAAGGGTGTGGATACGGTCGATACCTTTATTACGGAAGTCAGCCAGGATACCTGGATCCACTTCCCGTGGGACCTTGAGATCCAGTACGCCACCCCGCTGGCGCGGCAGGATGCCCCAAAAGCCTGATAAAAAGGCTTGATTTGGGGCGGCCAAACCCGCTATAACCCCCGTACTTCCTTATGGTCTGGCTTCATATCGGCTGCCTCGACCATAATTTATTTAACTCTTTCAAGGAGATAGAAATGCCGAAGATGAAGACGAAAAGCAGCGCCAAAAAGCGCTTCTCGCTGACCGCCTCTGGTAAGGTCAAGTTCAAGCAAGCCTGTAAAGGCCACCGCCTGATGCAAAAACCCAAAGGAATGAAGATGAAAGCCAAAGGGACAGACACTATGTCCCCGGGCGATGCCAACAAGGTCATCAAACACTTCATGCCGTATGGCCGTGCAAAACGCATCACGACCAAGCCCGCAGCTAAAGCAGAAGGAGCGAAATAATGGCACGCACCAAAGGGGGCCCACGCGCCCACGCAAGACACGCCAAAGTTATCAAAGCCGCCAAAGGTCACTTCGGCCGCCGCAAGAACTGTTTCCGCACAGCGGTTCAGTCTGTTGAAGCAGCGCGCCAATATGCCTATATCGGCCGTAAGCAAAAGAAACGCAATTTCCGCGCCTTGTGGATCCAGCGTATCAATGCCGCCGCCCGTATCAACGGCATGACATATTCGACATTCATGAACGGCCTGAACAAAGCCAACATTGAACTGGACCGTAAAGTCCTGTCCGATATGGCGATCTTCAATCCAGAGGCCTTTGCAGCCCTGGCGAAG
>CAZUYV010000298.1:0-2401 GCA_964624435.1 uncultured Micavibrio sp.
GTAAATGAAAAGAGAGGAAGTCCATGCTTATATGGATGCGCGAAGGCGCTGGCGGGAAAGTCGTTAAAATCATTCTGTTGAGCATGATGACCATGGCTGTGGCCGGTCTCGTCCTCATGGATGTTGGTGGCTTCTTCCGTTCCGACATGAACTCCAACACGGTCGTCAAAGGTGGCGGCGTCAAAATCAGCACCATTGAATTTGACCGCTTGCTTCATCGCGTCCTTGCCTCACAGAATATGGATGCTGCCGAAGCTTACCGTTTGGGCGTTGTAAATCGCGTCCTTGAAGGCGAAGTACAGAACCGCATCTTCACACAGGAGGCCCGCAAACTCGGCTTGCATGTCAGTGATACCGCCGTCGCAACACAGATCAGCCAGATGGCCGAACAACTCGCCACCGAAGGCCGTTCCAAAAAAGAGGCCCTGCAACAGGCTCTCCGCAATCAACGGATTTCCGAAGGGGAATTTGTAACCTCCCTGCGCTATGAAATTGCCAACACGCTTTTGCGCAACGCCCTTTCCGCTCCGGCAACGTTGTCCTCGCCTCTGCTGGCGCAGAACCTCTACCGCTATGACAATGAAAAACGCTCGGCCAAGGTCATTGTTCTCAGCAACGATTCCATCACGGACATTGCCCCTGCTACTGAGGAAAACCTCAAAAAATTCTACGAGTTGAACAAGGCGCAATACGCCATTGCCGAAACCCGCACGGTGACAATGGCAACGCTGAAACCCAGCATGCTAAAAAAAGAAAGCACCGTAACGGACGAAGACCTGCAGGCCGAATACGACAAGAACATCGCATCCTTCACCAAACCTGCCCGCCGCCTGCTCGAACAATCCGTTCTTAAAACGGAAGACGAAGCCAAGGTGGTTGCTGAATCCCTGAAGGGCGGGAAATCCATGAAAGAATCCGCTTCCAAAGACGCCTATATGGGTGAACAGGAATTTGAAGAAAACGGTCTTCTGCCGGAAATCGCCAAACCTGTCTTCTCCGCTAAGGAAGCCGATGTCGTTGGTCCGGTCCAGACATCACTCGGCTGGCACGTTCTCGTCGTCAAAAAAATCCTGCCTGAATCTGTGACACCGTTCGCACAGGTCAAAGACAAACTGGCCGAAGAACTGAAACAAATCGCTGGAACCGATGCAATGTTTGAAGCAGGCAATGTCATTGAAGACCGCATTGCTGGCGGCGACAAACTGGAAGACCTCGTCAAGGAATACGGCATGACCACCGAAGTCATCGGCCCCTTCCGCCGCAATGGTATGGACAAGGACAATAAGGATTTGTTCAAACCATATGCCACTGATCGGGATAAATTGATTCAGGCGGCTTATGATTATGATGAAGGTGAAAACACCAACATTGTTGAAACCGCCGATGGCCAATTCCACGTGCTTCATATCGACACAGTCGTTCCGGATTCCTATCTGGATTTTGCGAGCGTGAAGGATTCCATTGCCAAACGCTGGGTTACAGATCAGAAAAAATCTGCTAACAAGGCTCGTGCGGCCAAAGTTCTGGAAGAGATCAATGCTGGTAAATCGCTGGAAGATGCGGCGCAGGAAAACAAAACTGGGTTCCGTGAAGTGAATGGCATCAACCGCAAGGATACACCGGAATCCCCCCTGACACCGATAGCTGCGGCACAGGTTTTCGCAACAGAAAAGGGCAAGAACTTCTCTTCGGAAATCGACAACGGCTACATTGTCGGGCAGGTCACGAATGTTACCCTGCCGGATCACGTCAAGATGGACAGCAAAGAACTGAAAGATCTCGATGCGCTTGTGGGCAACACGCTGCAACAAGATATTCTGGCCCAGTACATCACCAATCTGATGGAAGGCAAGAAAATCGAGATCAACCAGCGCCAGCTTGAAAACCTGTACGGCAAATCTCAGAACGCGGCCCAGTAACATGTCCTCATTCTTCCCGCGCTTTGAAGATTTTTTAGAAAATTTCAACGCGGGGAAAACGCAACTGGTCTGGACATGGGTTGCCGCCGATCTGGAAACGCCTCTTTCCGCCTACCTGAAACTCACTGGCGACAAAAAACACTCCTTCCTTCTGGAATCGGTGGAAGGCGGCGCAGTGCTCGGCCGCTACTCCGTCATCGGATTTGAACCTGACTTGCTATGGGAAAACTCCAATAACGATGGCATAGAACAACTCCGCAAAATTCTGGCCGACAGCAAAATTGATGTCATCGCCGATGACCTGCCGCCCATGGCCTCCTCCGGTCTCTTTGGCTATATGGGCTATGATATGGTGCGATTGATTGAGGATATTCCCGATAAAAATCCGGATCTCATCAATATCCCGCAATCCGTCATGATGCGCCCTTCTGCAATGGTCGTGTTTGATAATGTGCAGAGCCGTATGTGCCTTGCCGTACCCA
>CAZUYV010000299.1:0-2396 GCA_964624435.1 uncultured Micavibrio sp.
ATTTCTTTTCGTGCTTGGCGAGCCAGTCTTTCATGAAGGCGATTTCTTTTTCCTGCGCGGCGATGATGTCATCGGCCAATTTTTGCAGTTCGGAATCCTTACCTTTTTCCTTTAGGACCTTCGCCATATCAATGGCGCCCTGATGATGTGGGATCATGCCGCGAACGAAGTCAGCGTCGGCATCACCCGTGGGTTTGACCATCATGTCTTCGTGCATTTTTTTCATGGCGGCGGCGTAGTAGTCTTCCACCGCTACGGCCGTTTTATCGGCGGTCTGTTCCTGCACGGCGATGGTGGCGTGGTGATGTTCCTGGGCCTGAGCCGGCGTGATGCCGATAATGCCAGTGGCCAGAAGGGCGAGAAGATCTTGCATGGGGAGTCTCCTAAATTTTAGACTCAAAGCATAGACCCGCCGACCGAGTCGCTCCAAGTAAGAAAGAGTTATTATCCCAAGTTCAAAGGTTAATGCCGTTTAAAGTTAGTGCGCAGCATTATAAGGTTTACCGGTCACAGTGGGGCAGGACTTCCCATTTGTCTTAAGGTACGGTGATTCTGAAACGTCCATTCCCGCCAATTCTCTTGCGAAAAAGCGAGTTTGTTATGGAGCCTCCTTTTAATAGTCTGCAAATATTCATTATCACGATAGGCAGGCTTCTGTTCTTCGAGCCATGTAATTGCAGGAATCGAAGAGGGACCAAGTTCTGCCAGATAAGAAATATCAAGGACTCGCCCCACGCCAGAAACTTCCTGATTATGCCTTACATTATAGTGGGCGATTATGCCCCCCATATTCAAAGTGCTGCAGGACATTAGAACAAACGCAAGAGTCAGGGAATTGGCATTGATAAGCCAGAGATTTGATTTCCTTTTGACCATACGAATAACAATTAGCACGAGGCCGATAGCCACGAGCCCCATCCACACCAGCGCCGAAAAACGAAGATAGGTTAGGGAATATTCTTCTATATAAAGATTGAGGCGCCAGATGGAAGAAACCATAAGGAAGATATTCTGTGCTATCCAAAAGTAAATAAAGTTCCGTGCCAGTTGACCAACGTCGGACTCTTTCCCTTCGCGTAAGACAATTAGAACAAAAGCAGCGGCGAGAAGAGCTGTAGCAACAAGCGTATAAGCCCCGCGCTGAGCATATTCAGCATAACTTAATCCTTCAGGTAGGCTTGCCCCAGCCCAGAGATAGGTGACATCCATAGCAGTCTGGATGGCGAAGATAATGTTAAATAGAATAAGGGAGCGCAAGATTGACTGGCGGGTGAAGAGCCCATCAAGGACGGTTTTGCCTTCCGGAGCTTTTTTGTCATCGGCATTGGACAGCTTTATTCGGGGGCGAAGAACTGCCCAGAAAAGCACCATGCAAAGAGACCAGAAAAAGATACGACCGAATGTTATATAATCTGATATGAAATTCCAATTCATCTTATCAAACCATCGGGTGAAGATGGGGTTGGCATTTCCAAATAATATTATGAAGATCACCGCGAGGCTTATGGGTAGAATCCATCCGCCTATGCGTGTTGCAAAGGTGATGACAGTTTTGCGATGCTGTTTTGCCTTATTGTATTTGTGGATGTCAGCAGGCAACCGCACAAGCATGCGGGCAAGAAAACCAATCATGTCATCGCCGAAGGTCAGGCCGTTTTGCATCGGGCTTCCACGACCAAGAATAGCCAGTGCGGCAAGCCCAAGAATATAAAGAATAAGGCGCAGGGTTGTCGGATGATCGACTAGCAACAGCGCCTCTATGATGGTCATCCAAAAAATGATTTTGCCGGGAGTGGATTTACATGCCTGCGGATTGAACAAAGAAAAGGCGCCAAGTAGCAACACTGCAAAGGCACCGAGCGTGCCGCCCCACGGATGATTGAAGAACAAAATATCAGCGAGTAAGACGAGGCCAAGACAGGCCAGAATTTTTGGGTAAAGGGCGGGCGCTTTGATAGGGGCGGTTAACATTATATATGGTTCCTAAAATGGGTCGGCGTTTCCTTACTATGCCAGAAGGAAGTGGGCCGTTTCAGGAAGAATTATCGTCGTTTGTAGGGCATCCCATGTTTTTTTAAGGGAGGGGTTAATCCCCACTGAGCATGGCGAGGGCGGATTGGCGGTCGCCGGATTTGAGTTTGAGGAAGAGGGTGCGAGCCTTTTTAATATCGGCATCGCTGCCAGTCTCGCTGGCCTGTTTCAGTGCGGCGGATGTTTCATTCCCCGGGCCGATGATGAAATTCAGTGCCTTGGCCAGTTTGCCCATGGTTTCGCGGTCTATACCGGTGTCGGTCATGATGTATTCCTTAAGATTGAGCGGCAACAATAGCGGGTTACGGGGGCATTTTACAGGGAAGACTAATATTCCCATAACGATTGACGGGTGTTTTAAAAAA
>CAZUYV010000300.1:0-2364 GCA_964624435.1 uncultured Micavibrio sp.
CCATCGCATGTGCCGAGGTAACGCAGGACCATGCGGAGCTTGGACAGGTAGGCGGCGGATCCTTCGGGGCCACGCAGATCGGGTTCAGATACGATTTCCATGAGGGCGCAACCGGAACGGTTCAGGTCCACAAAAGATTTTGTCGGGTGCTGATCGTGCAGCGACTTCCCGGCATCTTGTTCTAGGTGCAAACGGGTAACGCCGATTTCTTTTGTTGTCCCATCGGCCAGATCAATTTCAATCACACCCTTGCCGACGATTGGTTGGTCGAACTGGGAAATCTGATAGCCTTGCGGCAGATCGGGATAAAAATAATTTTTGCGGGCGAAGACGGAATAATTGTTGATCTGGGCATTCAGACCAAGACCCGTGCGCACAGCCTGTTCAACGCAGTATCCATTCAGAACAGGAAGCATGCCCGGCATCGCGGCGTCCACCATCGAGACTTGGGAATTTGGTTCAGCGCCAAAATCAGTGGCGGCACCGGAAAAAAGTTTAGTGTTGGCCGTGATCTGGGCATGGACTTCCATCCCGATCACAACTTCCCATTCGCCTGTTTCGCCCGTTACCCGATATGTCATGTCTTATTTCCAAAATTACAATGTTACACTGGATAATAAGCTGGTTTTCGGCGAGAAAATCAAGTGTTTAGGCGGCGTTTTTTTCTTCCTGAGCCTCAACTTCGGCAATTGCATGGACGGTGGTGTTCAGACCGGTATTTTCCACGCTGCCGCCCTGTGCCACCACGCCGGTGCTGATGTGGCTGTGGCGGACATGTTCACGGTAAATCATGTAAACGCCGCTGCCTACGATAATAGCCGAACCGATGCCGGTCCACATATCTATCGCGTTGTTGAAGAAGAGGAAGCCAAAAAGCAGGCCCCAGAGAAGCTGAATATATTGAAACGGCGCGGCGATGGAGGAATCAACCGTCTGGAAGGCACGGGATGTGCAGAAATTCCCCAGCACGGAGAAACAGGCAATGGCGAGGAAAAAGCCCAGATGCGTTAATGGTGGCATGGTCATTTCACCCTTATAAATCGTCATGGCGCCAAACACGATCAGGGCTGTGACAACGCCATAGAAGGAAAAGGCCATCAAAGGTTCACCATCGCCGATTTTGCGAATGATGACAGTGGAGAAAGCATAGGCAAAGGCAGCGCCGATAATGGCAATGGCGGCAGGCTCCATGGGAATAATTCCTGGGCGCAAAACAATGAGGACGCCTAAAAATCCGACGGCGATGGATGACCAGCGATAGATGCCTATTTTTTCATTCAGGAAAAAGATGGACAAAATAGACACGAGAAATGGCCCGCAGAAAATAAGCGTGTAAGACAACGCCATCCCAAGATGATGGAACCCGTTGGCCATGGCAAAAAATACGCACATACCGAGCAGGGCGCGGGCCATGTGCAGTTTCAAATGTTTTGTCTGCAGCGTCGCCTTGAGGCCACCAATACGATTGGACAGGATCAGAATGATGGGCAGGAAAAACAGGTTGAGAAAAAAGGCGATCTTTTCCGGAGGGTATTCATGTTCACTCGCCAGCTTCACAAAGAAGTCGCCACAGGAATAAAGACTAAATCCGATTCCGGACAGCATCATTCCCAACAAGTTTTTGTTTTTTGTTATTGTCATTATTAATCACCCTTACCGCAAGAATACGCTATTTTTGAAGGTGATTAATAGAAAAATTATGATTTATTTAAGGCAGTTACCTTTTAACGCAGGATGTCAGCTTGGTCTGCGCAAAACGTTGAAATTCCGGCTGAGATAGAAGGTATGCCATTGGGTCGCTGATATTCGGATTTTCGGCGAGAGCCTCGCGGAAGATTTTCTGTCCGCTCACCTGAATATGGGCGCCCATCTGATTGCCCAGACAAGTGCATATTGTCTGCGGATTGCCATATCTGGCACTGTTCGGATCGCTGATGCAGGTGTTGTAATAATGGGCGCGAACAGGTTCTTCCATACAAGGCGCGTAAACCTCAACCAGCATGCGGTTATCGGCTTCGCGGACTTTTGGGCCGCGCTGCACAATCTGGTTCCAGTCCTCTACAGTAAAAAACTGTGTCATACGGGCGGCGGTGCAGGCGCAAAACATATTCTGGGATTCTTGGGAGAAGTTTTCCTGCGGCGGGATTTTTATGCAGTTCTCAAAATACTGGTTCGCAGTTTCTTTGGGGATGGGCGTTTGCGCCTGAGCGGAAATGGAAAAGGCTGCAACGAAAGTTACCAGTGTAATCAGGAATTTCATCGCGGCCTCATATCTTTTAAAGTCTGGTTATCAGCAATTGCCCTTTTTTGCCTGTCCCGGCGGGCAGAAATCGCCATCATGCGGATGGCCCGGATGAATATGAT
>CAZUYV010000301.1:0-2356 GCA_964624435.1 uncultured Micavibrio sp.
TTTGTTAAGGAAAGCCGATGGCCAGCATGTTTTCACGCCGCAAAGTCCTCTATGAAGGCAAGGCCAAGATCATTTATGAAGGCACCGAACCCGGGACGTTCATCCAGTATTTCAAGGATGACGCCACCGCCGGAAACGGCGCCAAGAAGGAAGTGCTGGCCGGGAAGGGCGTTCTCAACAACCGCATCTCAGCCCATATCATGACCAAGCTGGAAGGGATCGGCGTGCCGACCCATTTCCTCAAATCCCTCAACATGCGCGAGCAGCTGGTGCGGCAGGTGGAAATCATCCCGATCGAGGTTGTCGTGCGCAACATCGCGGCGGGCAGCCTCGCCAAACGCCTTGGCATCAAGGAAGGCACGTATCTTCCCAACCCGATCATCGAGTTCTTCTATAAGAAGGATGAACTGAATGATCCGATGGTGACGGAGCAACATATCGTCACGTTCGGCTGGGCCGACCCGTATGAGCTGGAAGAAATTATCGGCCAGTCATACCGCGTGAATGATTACCTCAACGGCCTCTTCGCCGGTATTGGATTAAAGCTTGTCGATTTCAAGCTGGAGTTCGGCCGCCTGTGGGGTGAGTATGATGAGCTTTACATTATCCTCGCCGATGAAATTTCGCCGGACAATTGCCGCCTGTGGGATGCGACGACGAATGAGAAGTTCGACAAGGACCGGTTCCGTCAGGATTTGGGTAATGTTGTTGAAGGTTATCAAGAAATTGCGAAGCGTTTGGGCCTTGTGCCGCAGACCGGGATTATGGATGGCGCCATCGTTGATGAGAAGATCGCCTCGAGCCTTGCCGAGATTGACAATGAACTGGCCCGTGAACGCCGCCTTCGCGCCGTCAACAAAGGCACCCCCAAACCGAGAAGTTAAATTTAGACTGTCATGCCCGCTTTATGCGGGCATCCGGTTTTAATTCCAGACCCCCGCACAAGGCGGGGGTGACAATGAAAGATAAGACATGAAGAAAATATTGTTTACCTTGATTTTGCTGTTTCCATTTTCTGCACAGGCCCATGTCACCGCCAACCCGAACAACGGCACGGCGGGGAAATATTTTGAAACCAAGTTCCGCATTTCCCATGGGTGCGATGGCAGCGATACTGTCGAGATTCATTTGAGCTTGCCAAAAGGCACCGTTACCGCGAGGCCACAAGCCAAGGCCGGGTGGGGTGTTGAGGTGAAGAAGAGCAAGCTTGATAAACCCGTACCTGCCGGTCATGGAAAAATGGCCGATGAACAGATTGATGAAATCATCTGGAAAGGTGGGCCGTTGTCCGATGGCCAGTATGATGAATTCGGTTTGCTTACCAAGCTGCCCGAGGCGGAAGGCATTCTATTTTTTCCGGTGAAACAGGTTTGTAAAGTGGGCGTTGAGGACTGGAAGAATGTTCCGGCGAACATGGACAAATGGCCTGATACCGATCATCCCGCACCGTTTGTGAAAATAACACCCGACCATTCCAAAATGGATATGCCAGCAGGGCATCAACATTAATGTTGTCATGCCCGCTTTATGCGGGCATCCGGTTTATGATTCCAGACCCCCGCACGAGGCGGGGGTGACGTTTAAGACAGAAACTGTTCCTTCAAAATTCGTTCTTCGAGATGATGATCGGGGTCGAACATCAATGTGCGGGAGACCTGCACCGATTGATGGATGTCGAGGCTGATGACGTCACGAAATTCCGATGAGTCCGCTGTTGCGCTCACGGGGCGTTTGTCGCTTCCCACAACTTCGATGCGCACTTTGCGCTCGCAAGGGATCAACGCGCCGCGCCATCTGCGGGGGCGGAAAGCGCTGATGGGTGTCAGTGCCAATACATTCGATGAGAGCGGTAGAATAGGGCCGTGGGCGGAGAGGTTATAGGCCGTACTGCCCGCCGGGGTGGCCAGCAAGATGCCATCGCAAACCAGTTCGGGAATACGTTCCACGCCATCAACCGAAATTTTCAGATGTGCGGCCTGACGTGTTTCGCGAAGCATCGCGACTTCGTTAAACGCAATCGCCTCATGAACCTTTCCATCTTTGTCTGTGGCGCGCATTTTCAGCGGGTGGATTTCCACCTTGCTGGCCTTAGATACACGTTCGACCAGATCATCTTCGCGGTAAGGGTTCATCAGGAAGCCAACCGATCCGAAATTCATGCCGAACACGGGTTTTGATCCATCGCTGTTGAGGTGGAGCGCCTCCAACATTGTTCCATCGCCGCCGAGCACCACCATGACATCGCATTCCGTCCATGGCGTCTGGCCATGAATGGCATGCAGGCGTTCAAAGGCGAGGCGGGCCTTGTCGGTTTTGGCGGCGTGGAAATGAAACTTCATTATGCCTGTTCTTTCAC
>CAZUYV010000302.1:0-2303 GCA_964624435.1 uncultured Micavibrio sp.
CGATCCTGTTTATCGGCCGCTGCGCAAATATGTCCCGCCGATTGCCGGAATCGATATAACGCCGATCATCATCATTTTTGCGATCTATCTTTTGGAAGCGGCAGTTACCTCCATCTTCTTCTACTAACACAAGGCGTATGATTCATGACACAGGCCACCATCATTGACGGTAAAGCGATTGCCGCCGCGCTCCGTGCCGAAATCAAGGGCGAAGTGGAAAAACTGAAAGCGTCCGGAACAAAACCCGGCCTCGCCGTAATCCTTGTGGGCGATGATCCTGCCTCTCATGTCTATGTCGGCAACAAGGTGAAGGCCTGTATTGAGGTTGGCATCGAAAGCTATGAACACCGGATGGAGGCAGATTCAACCCAGGCCGATATCCGCCATGTCATCAAGAATTTGAACAGCAATCCCGATGTCCACGGCATTCTGCTGCAATTGCCCCTGCCCGCGCATTTGAATTCCGATGAATTGATCCAGTTGATCGCGCCGGAAAAAGACGTTGATGGGTTGACCTATATCAATGCCGGGAAACTGGTGGCGGGTGATCATACCGGCATGGTCCCCTGCACGCCGCAAGGATCGCTCCGCCTGATCAAATCCATCAAACAAGACCTCACAGGATTGAACGCCGTTGTGATTGGTCGCTCTCTCCTGTTCGGCAAACCGATGGCGCAATTGCTGCTCGCCGAAAACTGCACGGTCACAACCGCGCATTCGAAAACCAAAGATTTGCCATCCGTCTGCGAACAGGCCGACATTCTCGTCGCCGCCGTTGGCCGCGCAGGCATGGTCAAGGCCGACTGGGTTAAACCCGGCGCAATTGTCATTGATGTTGGTATCAACCGCCTCGATACTGGCAAGCTGTCGGGCGATGTCGATTATGCGGGCGTGTCCGCAGTGGCGGGTGCCATCACCCCTGTCCCCGGTGGCGTTGGGCCGATGACCATCGCCTGCCTCCTCCAAAACACGCTGAAATCCGCCAAAAATTAGCATTTTCTTGGCAAATGGCTAAAAATGCTTTATGACTAATTCCTCAGAAGGGGAAACTCATGGGTATCGAGTACACACTAAGTTATGCTCTCAACGTCGCCTTCGGCATCAGCGATGATGATAACGGCAAGCCGCCATCGCTGCGTGAAGCCGTTCGCTCTATCCGCTCTATCAGCAATGAAATTTTCCGACAGGCGGCAGAACCGGATATCGAACCGCTCGATGAGCGTGCGACTCCCCCTGTTCTTTCCCAAGCCATGCAAAACCTGCTGCAACGTCAGGAACACTCCACATGGTTCAATTTTGAGATGAAACAATTCGGCGAACGCTTTCTCGAAGAGATTCTGGAATCGCCCACCCTCGTCGCAGGGATACTCGCCTGGGACAAACTCATTGAAAAAGAAGAAGCATCCAATTCTCCTTTCAAACACAGGCTGGCCTTCCTGCGAGATGTGTCATGGATTTGTTCGAACAAAGTGGCAAGCTTCGTCGGCACCCGCAACCTTGCCGTTACGCTCGATGATATGCCCTATCAGATGCCTGATAATACCGGGGCCTATATCAAGCCCTATATTCCTTTTTACGAACTGGATCAGCATGACGGGACCGGAAAAATCAGCCTGAATGCCAACAACCATGTTAGCGTTCTGGCAGATCCCTATTTTGCAATCCGGGAAATATTTTCGGCCCATATCCTGTCCATTCAACAATCCCTTGCCGCAATCAAAGGCGGCAGCGCCCAGCGCAATGGATCGATCCTGCGCGATGATATTGAAAACCTGTCCTTGATTTTCGGCGAACACGCGGAAGTGTCTCCACTCCTGCCGGAATTTAGAAACAAACAATTCCATGTCGCCTGTATAAACAAACAGAGCTCGCTCTTTGCCGATAAGCTTCGGGAATCCATCGAACAGCAGGGTGAAACCATCCTGCAGAACCAGAGCTTCATCGATAGAATCAAAATACGGATGAGCTATGGCTCCATCCAGCCATAATAATAAAAAAGGCCGCAACACGCGGCCTTCTTCTTTTAAATTCCGGAATTAGCGCGCGGCGGCTTTGGCGAGGCCCGCTGGCGAGATCATTTGCGAAAATGTATCGCGCACATTGGCGATGAATTGCTGGCCCGTGATCGATTTGGATTTGTCGATGGCGAGGTCGCTTGTGAGGTTGCTGGTTTTCAGGCCGGCCTCAATTGTTTCGACAACGGCGAGCTTCAGTTTCTTGGCAAGCTCCACGCCTTCTTCCTGACCATTCAATTCCGCTTTGTGACGAATGGCTTCGGCATAGGCAAAGATATGGGCGGCAGG
>CAZUYV010000303.1:0-2294 GCA_964624435.1 uncultured Micavibrio sp.
GCGACCAGCGCCAGATCGATGGATGAATCTTCCTGCTCCCCGGTTTCAACCAGAAGGGCTGCGGGGTCGAAGATCACTGCTGGACGGCTGTGGCCTGTACAGGCTCACCCACCATTTTAACGTAGCTAACGACCTGTTTAACGTTCGGGATTGTTCGCGCGATTTCCGTGACGCGGTTCAATTCACGCTGGCTCATCGCAACGCCCATCAAATAGACAACGCCCTGCACAGTATCGATGGAGTAATTGAGCGAGGTAATTTCCTTGGCGAAGGTCAGTTCGGCGCGCAGGCGCGTTGTGATCCAGTTGTCGCGGACAAAACCCGGAATGCCTTCGCTGTCGGCCACGCGGATTTCGTTCATTACCTGCTTCACGCCCGGCACTTGCCAGACGAGGCGCACAGCCTCAACCCGGTCACCCGGGTCCTGCACCACGCCGGTCAACAGCACGCGCCCCTGATTGACGGTGGTGGAAAGTTTGGAGAATGTATTGAGGTCGTATTGGAACCACGCCTCGTTGATGTTGGCCTTGATCCCGGCATCGCTGAACGCGCCAGTGATGCCGCCCTCTTTTGATGCCGCCGTGCCCGCAGTCGCAGCCGCGCCTGTTGCCATGCCGAGCGGTGTGCAGGCTGATAAAATTGTCATCGCTGAAACAGAAAGAAGAATAAGACGTGTCGTCATAGCGGGGCACCTTTCAATTTAAAAACAAATCACAGGCCTATTATGAAACGGCCTGCCATGCATTGTCCAGATGGCGGATGGAAAATGGCAGGGATATGGCAATCACATCGAACCGCATCGGCGTATCGGCGATTTTGCGGTGATGGGCAATATAGGACCGCGCGGCTGTCGTGATCCGGCCCCTCATCTGCGGCGTGATGGCAAACAACCCGTCATCGGTGGTGGGGCGCTCCTTGACCTCGATAAATACAACCACCCCCGCCCGCTGTGCCACGAGGTCAATTTCACCTCCGGGGCATTTATACCGCCAGGCAAGAAGGCGATAGCCTTTGAAAAACAGATAAAGCGCAGCGATGATTTCGGCGATGAGGCCGGAGCGGTAAGTGTCCTTGCGCCCCTGTTTTACCATGATGGCACCAACCATAACTTCAACATCGAGTAAAGTGCCCCCAAAGGGGTATAATTACCTATAAGAAAGACGGAAAGAATAAATATCAAAATAAGAATTATAGCAGCAATGATTCCATAAACTTTTTTCTTATAGCCTAGACCACAGACGAGCACAGCACATACGAAGACATAAAAAGCTAGCCCCATAAGCCCCGGTAAATAAATTAAGGGTGTAGAGCTAAGTCTAAATTCTGGTGAGTAGAAAATTGGGCGTAGTAAATGAATAATGCTACAGGCAACAACATTTCCTGCCAGCCAGAAAACAAATAATTGGGCAATACTTGCTTCTTTCACGCGATCCAAATTCATGGATCATCCCTTGCCCGACAATTTGAGGGCGAGTTGATAGATCGCCTTCTTCGGTTTGCCGGTCGCGACCGACACCATTTCGGCAGCATCGCGCACCGATAATTTTTTCAGGGCTTCGCGCAATTGCCCCTCAATGGTTTCGTTCGACAGTTCGGCTTCATGCTTGTTCTCGCCAATCACGAGCACGATTTCGCCCTTTGGTGGCGCATCGGCTTTCTTCACATCTTCGAGCAGTGCCGAGACACGGCCTCTGCGCACTTCTTCATACAGTTTGGTGAGTTCACGCGCGATGGCAATGGGACGATCACCCAGCACGGCCTTGATATCACGCAACGACTCTTCCAATCGCGGGCCTGTTTCATACACAATCAGCGTGCCCGGAATTTCTTTCCATTTTTCGAGCGCCGCCTTGCGTGCGCCTGTACGGGCCGGAAGAAAACCGGCAAACGAAAAACTGTCACAGGGAAGACCGGATAATTGCAGCGATGGTAAAACGGCATTTGCGCCGGGCAGCGCCGTGACCTGATATCCGGCCTGAATGATTTCGCGTACGAGTTTGTAACCGGGATCGGAAATCATCGGCGTTCCGGCATCTGATACCAGCGCAACGGATTCGCCCTCTTCAATCACCTTGATGATGTTCTTGCGGTCACGTTCAGTGGCGTGGTCGTTATAAATGCGCATCGGTTTTTTGAACCCGAACGCCTTCATCAATTTTCCCGTGACGCGCGTGTCTTCACACACGACAAGATCAACCCCTGACAACACATCAAGCGCCCGGAAGGTGAGGTCACGCAGATTCCCAATCGGCGTCGGGACAAGGTATAACCCCGGCTTTAAGGAATTCGGCTGT
>CAZUYV010000304.1:0-2287 GCA_964624435.1 uncultured Micavibrio sp.
CTCAATAGCCTTTTCAATCGCATGTTTTTCAATCTTCCAGAGCGGCGTTATATCTCCGTCCGTTGCCTCCTGCGTGTCCTCTTGAGTAAGTAGGCCGGGGGTGAGATTGAAATTTTCCTCAAGCTCATGCGGCAGCATGTCGGGCATCACGATCTTACGGTCATGCATCACGACAATACCGCGAATGACGTTTTGCAATTGCCGTACATTGCCGGGCCATCCATAGGCGAGCATCTTGCGTTCTGCCTCCGGTGAAAACTGCCGGAACTGCTTCCCTTCTTCACGGGCGTAGAGTTTGAGAAAGTAATCTGCGAGGTCGATGATATCGGATTTTCGTTGACGTAAGGGGGGCATGCGGATTGGAATAACGTGGAGCCTGTAATACAGATCCTGTCGCAATCGCCCTTGCCTTATTTCTTCCAGCGGATCGCGATTGGTGGCGCAGATGATGCGCACATTCGCTTTCTCTGTCTTGCTGCCGCCGACTTTCTGATAGGAAAGATTTTGCAGAAAGCGCAGCAATTTGGTCTGCATATCGGGAGCCATTTCGGCAATTTCATCGAGGAAGAGCGTGCCGCCATAGGCCTGCGCCACTGCGCCTTCACGATCATGCACGGCCCCGGTAAAGGCCCCCTTCACATGCCCGAAGAGCTCGGATTCCAAAAGCTCCCGTGGGATTGCCGCGCAATTAAGAGCGATGAAGGGTGCGCGGGCGCGTTTCGAATAACGGTGAATGGCTTCGGCGCAAATCTCTTTGCCTGTCCCGCTTTCCCCGGCAATGAAAACAGTCGCGCTGGATTTGGCCGCATTCTCGATAATGTCATAGACGATCTGCATGGGTGGGGAGATGCCGATAAAGCCGCCAAAGCCGGGACGGGTTGTTGCTACAGTTTTTGTTGCGCTTTCTTGTATGGCCTCATCTTCCAGCGTTTCTTCCGCTTCTATGACTTGCGCCTTGGCGATCAATCCGGCCGTGCCGATCATGCGCTCCACGCTCTCACCCAGTTTTTCGATGGGGAAGGGCTTCACGAGGAAGTCGGCAGCGCCATGACGCATCGCCTCTACCGCTACATTAATTGATCCATTGCCTGTGATGATAATGACCGGGGCATTAAAGCCGCGCTGTTTTAAATTGGAGAGGAGTTCAAGGCCGTTAATGTCGGGAAGTTTAACATCGAGGATCAAGAGATCAGGAGCATCGTGTTCGGCCAGATGGGCCATCAATTCGCCGCCGGTATGCATCATCGCGGGGTTATAACCAAGAAGGGATAGGGAGTGCGCATACAGTTCTGCGAGGGATTTTGTATCATCCACGATGACAATGCGTTGCTTCTTATCTTGCCCCATTGTGTCGTCCCCTATTCGTCATCCCAATACAACTTATGATTTTATTTTTTATGTTGCACGGGATATTTCAAATTTAATACAAATGTATATCCAAAAGGTTAAAGCCCCGGAAACCATGACGGTCCCGGGGCTCTACGATTACTATTGTATGGTTGTGCGCTGCGAAAGGCTAGCGTTGCTGTCCGAACAGGTGAATCAGCGACTGCAGAATTGCAATGAAGCTGATGTAAAGGTTCAGGGCAGCAGACCATGCCATGCGGGAATTGGCTTCATCCCCGTATGAGGCGTTGTACATTTCCTTGGTCGCCTGTGTCTCATAAGCGGTGAGGCCAGAGAACACCAAGACTGTGACGGCGGACAGAGCCATGTTCATCATCGATGTATCGACACCAAACATGCCAGCCACCATTGTGCCAAGACCAACGATCAGAAGGCCCCACATCGCCATGAACAGGAATGTGCCCATACCGCTGAGATCTTTTTTCGTGGTGTAGCCGAAAATGCTAAGCCCCGCAAAGACCGCAGCCGTCATAAAGAAGGCGCGGGCTATGCTTTCGCCCGTATAGATCTGGGCGATCAGCGAGAAGCTGAGGCCATACACGACCGCAACGGCCAGAAAACCGATGCGCAATGCCGAAGATGACATGCGGGCCGGGTTAAAGCCGAAGAAGATGATCGCGAGTGGCGAGAGCATGATGATTTGGGTCATCAGCATGTTCGACATGAAGAAACTGATGGCGCCTGTGTTGACGATCAGCCATGCCACAACGCCCGTTGTCAGCAAACCGCCAATCATGCGGTTGTAGACGCGTTGCATGTGGTTGCGCAGACCGGCATCGAAGGTCGTCGCGCTGCCGCGGCTGACGGTCGGCTGTGAACCAAAATTATTCGTATCCATTGTTCATTTCCTCCTTGGGGTTAAGAACAAACTTTGTACTCA
>CAZUYV010000305.1:0-2282 GCA_964624435.1 uncultured Micavibrio sp.
AGATTTTCCTTCCGTTCACCTTGATCTGGGTTTTGGTGATTGCAGGAACTTTGGTTTATCTCGGCGCGTTGCCGCAATAGGAGATTTGAATGAACACAATGAAATCAGACTGGCGTAAAGCCGTTACCCGTACATTGGAAACAGCGATTGTTGTTGCTGCATGTGGTTTTGCTGTTTCAGCCTCTGCAGCCACTACATGTCAAGTGGGAGCGAGTCTTCTGCCTGTCGATGCTCACAAAGGAATTTGCCAGTTTGCTGATTTGGATACAAACGGTATGGCCTTGAAACGTTAGAGATTAGAATGAAAAACTTACTAAATTCTTTTTTGTTGATAGAGATTGTGAAGGGCATGACTCTCACGCTTAAATACATGTTCTTTATGCCGCGCGTGACGATCAACTATCCGTATGAGAAGGGGCCATTGTCCACTCGTTTCCGTGGAGAACACGCTTTGCGCCGCTACCCAAATGGAGAAGAACGCTGCATTGCCTGTAAACTCTGCGAAGCAATTTGTCCTGCGCTGGCGATTACAATCGAGGCCGAGCCACGTGAAGATGGTTCCCGTCGCACGACAAGGTACGACATCGATATGACGAAATGCATCTATTGTGGCCTGTGTCAGGAAGCGTGTCCGGTCGATGCGATTGTCGAGGGCCCGAATTTTGAATTTGCCACCGAAACGCGCGAAGAACTTTATTACAACAAAGACAAGCTGCTTGAAAACGGTGACAAGTGGGAGGCGCAGATCGCCCGTAACCTTGCCGCCGAAGCTGCCTACCGCTAAATCGTGGCCAGTAAAATCCGCCTCGAGCGTCTTCTTGCCAATCTGGGATATGGATCACGTAAAGATGTCGGTAGGGCAATCAAAGATGGCGCTATTAAATTAGGTGATCAGGTTTTATCCGATCCATCCATGCAGGTTGATCCGGTTTCCATGCAGTCCGCCACATTTGATGGTGAAACGCTTGATCCAATATCCCCGCTGACCGTTCTTCTTCATAAACCGCGCGGCTATACCTGTTCCACCGATGAAGATGGTGATCTGGTTTATGATCTGTTGCCGCGGCGATGGAGAATGCGTACGCCAATTCTATCTACGGCTGGCCGCCTTGATAAAGAGTCTACGGGGCTTGTGTTGCTCACAGATGATGGGCAGTTGCTCCATAAAATCATATCCCCCAAAATCCATGTTGAAAAACATTACAGCGTTACGCTGCGTGATCCATTGAAGGGAAATGAAGCCGCGTTATTTGCCGCAGGTGAGTTTTGCCTGAGCAATGATAACAAACCTTTGAAGCCCGCTATCTGGACGCCGCAGGGTGACAAAGGCGGCGTTATGATTTTGCAAGAAGGGCGATATCACCAGATTCGTCGCATGTTCGAAACGCTCGGCAACCATGTGGAAACGCTGCGCCGGTTTAAACTGGGCGGAATTGACTTGTCAGGCTTGGCCGAAGGCGAGCATAGGATACTTAGCACTGCTCAGAGCGACATGATTTTCCTAAAATAAATTCCCGATCGGCATGTGGTAGTAGAGATTTAGCGTCTCTGCGCCGGGGTTCTGATCATCAATTCCTGCATTCGACATGTGGGAAAGGGCAACGCCAAGGCGGTGGCCGTTCATAAACTCATAGCCACCTTCAACACCTGTACGGAATTCTATGGCTGAGCCAAGATCCTTATGGCTGCTCCCTTGTGCATAAATGCCCGCGCCAATGGACGGGGTGATATAGATGCTCGGCGCCATTTTGAAATCAGCGAGAACGCCGCCGCCCATCCAGAAAGTGCCGTCGGTCGTCAGTTCAGCGCCGCCCCATGGCTTAAGTTCCCAGAGGAATTTATCGCCATGGCGGTATTCAACCCGGAAATCGCCAGCGCTGTCATCACCATCAAGCATGTCATAATACCCTGCGCCGAAACTCAACCATGCGTGATCCGTTGAATCGGAATAGCGGGATACTGGCTCATCGGTGGCTGATTCCGCCGTTGGCTGGCTGTCGTATTCTTGCGCCAAAGCGGGATTTATCTGAGCGATAAAGACGGCCAGTAATAATAGGAGCGGAGTTCTCATCACGGTGAAACTTTCGAGTAGTGAAGATGAAAATCAGTGGCAGAAAAAAGCCATAAGAATCAAGACTCTGTACCTGTCTATATTTTCCGAAAGTGAGCCAAAAATCAAGGCGGGAATTTGATGAAAAAATGGCGTCCGGGCCTTGCGCTCCTGCGTCATAGAGATTAGAAAGGGCTGTTGTTCAAAACAGGCAATAATATCAATGATCTTG